>NZ_MRUJ01000075.1:0-3240 GCF_002099325.1 Frankia sp. KB5
TCCACGCCCCGCGGCCAGACGCGCCCGACTACAGCACGGTCATCGCCTCCCGCAGCGCGCCCCTCGAACCGGTCCAGATCGACGTCGACGTTCTTCCGCATCGCGCGCCCGCGGTGGAGCTGCGGATCGGCGGGCAGCGGCTGCGCCTCCTCGGCCTGTACGTCCCGTCCCGCGGGCCAGCCGAGCGCCGCAACCAGAACAAGCGCGCCTTCCAACASGCCGTCWCCCRCGCMCTACCCGGTYTYCTCGCCGSYTTCGAGSRGCCGGYCGTSGTGACCGGCGAYCTCAACGTCGTCGAACCGGGTCACGTCCCGCACTACCCGGTGTTCGGAGCCTGGGAATACGACTTCTACCGCGCCTTCACAAGCGCCGGCCTCACCGACGCCTACCGACTCCTGCACCCCGACACCCCTGGTCACAGCTGGTTCGGCCGCGCTGGAACCGGCTACCGCTTCGACCACACCTTCCTCACCGCCAACCAGCTCACCCTGACCAGCTGCGACTACCTCCACGAACCCCGCCACAACCGGCTCAGCGACCACGCCGCCCTCTCCCTCACCGCACAGCTMACACCCCCCGCCGCCGGTACCGGCTCCGCCGACGAAACCCCGTACTGACCGCGCCATGCGGCGCGGCAACGGGAAGCAGCCGGAACGCTAGCGCAGGTCGTCGGGGAGGCGCTGCCACCGTCGGTTGGCAGCTGATGCCGTGTGCGCCCACCTCGACCTCACTGCCCCCGGACGGACCCCCGCATCGCCCTCTCCGCCGCGTAGTTGCCTATAGAGCGGCGCCTCCCCGATGACGTAGCTGCGGAAGCCGTGTGATCGCAAAGGTGTGCGCCTGCCGCTGCTGTCCATGCAGGTCACAGACCTGGAATGCGGCGAACAACTTCTTCGTCTCCAGCGGAATGTCTTTTGGTCGGCCCCGCGGCACAGTTGTGTGGTCCGGTCGTCGACTCCCCCAGTCCGACGGCCGGGCGCTTCCGTGCCCGCGCCGGCCCGGCTCGCCGAGCTGCCGCGCCGCCAGCGAATACCACAACCCTCACCACGATTTTCTGGAGCAGCCGCATGCGTCTACCCGAGATGGTGTCCCTGGGTGGGGACAGCCTGGCCCCGTCCGGGGGCATCTACAACCGGTACCTGCATCACCGCCAGGATCTCGGTCTCGACCTGGACACGATCAGCGCGCTGGCGGACCTGTGCCAGACGTACACCGATCAGATCCTCGGCATCTACACCGAGATGACCACCCTCGCCGGTGAGATCCACACGGGCCTGCACCGGGGTCGCCGTCTGACTGACGCGGAGAAGACCGCGCTGCTCGGGAAGGTCACCCGGCGCAGCGAGCTGGGCCAGCAGGCCGAGCAGCTGTACGTCAACGCGGTCTGCCGGGGCCACGACCTGCTCGGCGACGAACAGGTCGCGTTGGCGGAGAAGATCCTCGCCGCCGAGAGCGACGCGGCGTGGTCGGCGATCGCGCAGGCCCTGGGCCGCCCACAGGTGCCGGCGCTGAGCTAACTCCGCGCCGCGCCCCGCGCCGCTGACGCCCGCAGCGGATCTGCAGGGCGTCACCGGCGCGCGGTACACGCGTCCCCTCCCCGCCGTCCACCCACACGGAAACGGACCTGGCATGGCCGACGGCCCACCCGTCACCGACCGGACGCCCTTGAACACCAATGTCGCGCACACGGCGCGGATGTACGACTACTTCCTGGGCGGCAAGGACAACTTCCCCGCGGACCGGGACGCCGCCGAACAGGCTCTGGACAAGTTCCCGCACCTGCGCACCGCGGCCCGGCAGAACCGCTCCTTCCTCCACCGGGCGATCAGGTTCCTCGCCGCCGAAGCCGGCGTCGAGCAGTTTCTCGACATCGGTACCGGTATCCCGACCAGCCCGAACCTGCACGAGGTCGCACAGGAGATCAGACCAAACGCGCGCATCGTCTACACGGACAACGACCTGCTCGTCCTGGCGCACGCCCGCGCACTGCTCACCAGCACGCCCGAGGGACGCACCGCCTACGTGCACGGCGACCTGCGTGACGTCGAGGCGATCCTGTCCGCCCCCGAGATACCGGCCACGCTGGACCTCACCGCGCCGGTCGCGGTGTCCCTCATCGCGATCCTGCACTTCCTCGACGACTAGGACGACCCGTACGGCGTCGTCCCCCGGCTCATGGACCGGCTGCCCCCGGGTAGCCGTCTGATCATCAGTCACATCACCGCCGATTTCGATCCGGCGGTGGGCGACGCGGTCGAGGTCTACCGGGCGCGGGGAGTTACGGCGCGGGCGCGTAGCCGGGAGGAGATCGCACGCCTTTTCGACGGTCTCGATCTGGTCGAGCCCGGCATCCAACCGGTGCATCGCTGGCGCCCCGACCACGACACCGACGTCACGCTCGCCGACGCCGAGGTGAGCGTGTACGGCGCGGTCGCTATCAAACCGTGAGGTCCGGAGCGTGCGGCGTGAGCACGGCGGCTGGCGGGGGTGGGGCCGGTCGGATCGGCTACAGCCGGGGTGAGCTGCCGCTCGCATTGACGCGGACGGTGGTGCGCGCGGTGCGCAGGGCCCGGGTTGTCGTCGCGGAGGCGTGCCGCCGCGACGACAACCCCACGGTCCGGATGGAGCATGACGATCCGACCAGACAAGCGCTGTTGTGGGCGCCCGTGCCGGGGCGGCTCCGGCCTGAAACCCGACGGCGGATCGAGGTCCACGCGGACGGTCGCGCAGGTCGAGGAGATTCACCTGCGGCTGCGCGCCGCGGCGGAGGGCACGTCGGATGATTGACCTGCACAGCTACACGACCGCTTCCGGCGGGCAGATGCTGCCGCAGGAGCTGGTGGTCCCGCATCCCGGTCACGACACCCAGGCCCGGCGTGAGCTGCGTGAGCTGGCCGCGACACTCGGCCTACTCCCGATCGGGGGCAGCGGCTACCACGGGCACGGTGATCGGCTCGGCGCGGCGGCGACGTCGCTCGCCGTCTACAAGCGGCTCGTCGCCCAGGCCCACGGCGACACGCCGATCCGCCGATGAGCCGCGCCTGTGACCTGCTGTCCTGCGCGTTGCCGTGGCGGCGGCAGTGGCGTGCGCAGGACCTGCGGAACCTGGATCCGGAGGTGCGCCGAGGGGTGCAGGAGGGATGGGGATTCGTCGCCGTGGCGGTGGCCTTCGCTCTGCTCCTCACCGTCCTCGTGATCCTCCGGTGATGGGGGGTGAGCCCGCTCCGTCCGCCGTCCCTG
>NZ_MRUJ01000076.1:0-42438 GCF_002099325.1 Frankia sp. KB5
CACCGATCAGATCCTCGGCATCTACACCGAGATGACCACCCTCGCCGGTGAGATCCACACGGGCCTGCACCGGGGTCGCCGTCTGACTGACGCGGAGAAGACCGCGCTGCTCGGGAAGGTCACCCGGCGCAGCGAGCTGGGCCAGCAGGCCGAGCAGCTGTACGTCAACGCGGTCTGCCGGGGCCACGACCTGCTCGGCGACGAACAGGTCGCGTTGGCGGAGAAGATCCTCGCCGCCGAGAGCGACGCGGCGTGGTCGGCGATCGCGCAGGCCCTGGGCCGCCCACAGGTGCCGGCGCTGAGCTAACTCCGCGCCGCGCCCCGCGCCGCTGACGCCCGCAGCGGATCTGCAGGGCGTCACCGGCGCGCGGTACACGCGTCCCCTCCCCGCCGTCCACCCACACGGAAACGGACCTGGCATGGCCGACGGCCCACCCGTCACCGACCGGACGCCCTTGAACACCAATGTCGCGCACACGGCGCGGATGTACGACTACTTCCTGGGCGGCAAGGACAACTTCCCCGCGGACCGGGACGCCGCCGAACAGGCTCTGGACAAGTTCCCGCACCTGCGCACCGCGGCCCGGCAGAACCGCTCCTTCCTCCACCGGGCGATCAGGTTCCTCGCCGCCGAAGCCGGCGTCGAGCAGTTTCTCGACATCGGTACCGGTATCCCGACCAGCCCGAACCTGCACGAGGTCGCACAGGAGATCAGACCAAACGCGCGCATCGTCTACACGGACAACGACCTGCTCGTCCTGGCGCACGCCCGCGCACTGCTCACCAGCACGCCCGAGGGACGCACCGCCTACGTGCACGGCGACCTGCGTGACGTCGAGGCGATCCTGTCCGCCCCCGAGATACCGGCCACGCTGGACCTCACCGCGCCGGTCGCGGTGTCCCTCATCGCGATCCTGCACTTCCTCGACGACTAGGACGACCCGTACGGCGTCGTCCCCCGGCTCATGGACCGGCTGCCCCCGGGTAGCCGTCTGATCATCAGTCACATCACCGCCGATTTCGATCCGGCGGTGGGCGACGCGGTCGAGGTCTACCGGGCGCGGGGAGTTACGGCGCGGGCGCGTAGCCGGGAGGAGATCGCACGCTTTTTCGACGGTCTCGATCTGGTCGAGCCCGGCATCCAACCGGTGCATCGCTGGCGCCCCGACCACGACACCGACGTCACGCTCGCCGACGCCGAGGTGAGCGTGTACGGCGCGGTCGCTATCAAACCGTGAGGTCCGGAGCGTGCGGCGTGAGCACGGCGGCTGGCGGGGGTGGGGCCGGTCGGATCGGCTACAGCCGGGGTGAGCTGCCGCTCGCATTGACGCGGACGGTGGTGCGCGCGGTGCGCAGGGCCCGGGTTGTCGTCGCGGAGGCGTGCCGCCGCGACGACAACCCCACGGTCCGGATGGAGCATGACGATCCGACCAGACAAGCGCTGTTGTGGGCGCCCGTGCCGGGGCGGCTCCGGCCTGAAACCCGACGGCGGATCGAGGTCCACGCGGACGGTCGCGCAGGTCGAGGAGATTCACCTGCGGCTGCGCGCCGCGGCGGAGGGCACGTCGGATGATTGACCTGCACAGCTACACGACCGCTTCCGGCGGGCAGATGCTGCCGCAGGAGCTGGTGGTCCCGCATCCCGGTCACGACACCCAGGCCCGGCGTGAGCTGCGTGAGCTGGCCGCGACACTCGGCCTACTCCCGATCGGGGGCAGCGGCTACCACGGGCACGGTGATCGGCTCGGCGCGGCGGCGACGTCGCTCGCCGTCTACAAGCGGCTCGTCGCCCAGGCCCACGGCGACACGCCGATCCGCCGATGAGCCGCGCCTGTGACCTGCTGTCCTGCGCGTTGCCGTGGCGGCGGCAGTGGCGTGCGCAGGACCTGCGGAACCTGGATCCGGAGGTGCGCCGAGGGGTGCAGGAGGGATGGGGATTCGTCGCCGTGGCGGTGGCCTTCGCTCTGCTCCTCACCGTCCTCGTGATCCTCCGGTGATGGGGGGTGAGCCCGCTCCGTCCGCCGTCCCTGCGGACGGAGCGACCCCCGTCTCAGACCACGAAAGGCACGTGGCCCGTGCGGAGGAACGCGCGCAGATCGGCCGCCTCGCGCAGGCGGTCAGAACGACGTTCGACGCCGCGCACATCGACCTGGACGTGGCGCGGTGCGCGGCGTTTCGGGGGCGCACCGCGCGGGCTGGCCACATCGACGGCGCGTATCGCGCCGCCCTGGCGCGGGCGGCACAGCAGTGTGCGGGCCCGGCTGGCGGCGGGACGGAAGGTGGGAGATGACGACGAAGACGATGGCGCTCACGGGGCTGCTGTGCTTCGGGACGGCCCTGCTGTGGAGCGCCTACTACACGCTGGTGCGCTGGTGTGCCCGGGTGGGCATGGGGCGGGAGGCCGCGCTGCACGTGGCCGTCGGCGGCGCATCCTCCGTCGTCCTGGTCAGCCTGCTGATGCGTGCCTTGTGGTGAGGATCTACGCGCTGGACATCGGTGCCTCCGCCGTCAAACGGGCGATCGTGGAGACAGGACCGCCGGTCACGATCGTCACGCCGCTGACGGCGCTGCGCCTACCGCCCACGCCCACCGTCGACGCGGTGCGAGACCGGCTCCTCACCGCGCTGACCGAGCCCGGCGCCACCGACGGCATCAAGCGGATCGGGATCGCGACGACCGGCGCGGTCGACACCGACGGCACGGTGCTCCGCGCCGGTGCGATCCAGCGCTACACCCGCATCCACTGGCCCACCCTCCTGGCCATGTCTCTGCCCGCACTGCGCGGACGGATCCACGTCACCAACGACGGCCTGGCCGCGACCTGGGCGGAATACCACTGGCGCGGACTGACCGGCACCCACGTCCACATCACCCTCGGGTCGGGCATCGGGGGTGCAATCGCGACCGGCGGGCGGCTCGTCGGCACCTCGGGCGCGGGCCCGGCCGGGCTGGGACACATTCTGGTCCACCCCACCAGCACCGTGCGATGCTCCTGCACCCGCGTCGGATGCGTGGAAACCCTCGCCTCAGCAAGAGCGATCCGCCGCGCCTACCAATCCTCCCAGCGGGCGGTGTCCGCGCCGCACAGCTCCTCACCACCGCGCACCCCCACCCTGCTCGAGCTCACGCACCTGGCCCAGCACGGCGACGCTACGGCCCGGCGCGCGTTCGCCGCCGCCGGCTACTGGCTGGGAATCGCCGCCGCGAACCTGGTCAATATCCTCAACCCTGACTCGATCACCGTCGGCGGCGGACTCGCCCGAGCAGCCGCAACCGCCGCCGGTGACGGCGACGGCTACCTCGCCGCCGCGCAGCAGGCCATGCGGGACCACGYGGTCCCCCGCCTCGCCGCCCACGCAAGCCTCGACACCGCCGCCTACGGCGCCGACGCGGAACTGCTCGGCGCCGCGCTCCTCGCGGCCAGCCCTTAGYCGCCGCACCAGCACAGCACTCTCACCAACCAGGAGGTGTTCCGTGCCCGCAGGGATGGAAGCGTCCCGAGACTATGACGCCCGCCGCACGGTAATCATCGCAGTCACCGTCGGGGCGGCCGTCATGCTGCTCGTGCTCCTTCCACCCTGGTCGCCGGTATCACCGTGGCGATCAGCCACACGGCTGGGCGCCTGCCCGACCCTCACCCTCTACATTCCAGACGGTCGGTACAGCGCCTACGGGCAGGATCTGCGCCGGCGCACCGAAACCCGCTACCCCGGTACACGGGTGCATATCGACGCCGTCGACGGCACGGAGATCGTCAATCTTCTCGGCGTCGGCGACCCCTGCGCGGCGGCCATCAGCCCCCAGACCACCCTCACGGACACGCAAGACCACCTGCACCTCCTGCCGCCCGTCCCGCGCAACCGGACGGACCCTCCCGCCCGGCTGGTCAGCAGCACCTCCGCCGATCCCAGCCTGATTGCCTATCTCGCAAGCGGGCCATGACAAGCCGGCCCCGCCCGCCCCGGACCACCGCGCCCTTCTCCGCGGCACGAGGCCACCCCCACCCCATCCTCCTCACCCGCCATGGGAATGACACGTGATCGATGAACAACAAGCGAAGAAGATCGCCGAGAAACTGCTCGGACGCCCCGCCGACGACCCGGAGCAGCCGTGGCACCTCGAAGAATTCCCCCAGGGCTGGATCATCAACACGACCRCACACCTAACAGAGCTGTACGCCGGCGGGTTGCTTCAGGTCATCGAGAAAGAAAACGACCGCGTCATGCGCTTCCCATCCTTCGTCCCACCCCCCCGAATCCGCCACGACTACGAGAACATTCTCCGCAGGGGATTCCCGGAGGACATCGGTGATCTCGATGATTGACGAGGAGGCGGCAGGAGAAATCGCGACCTCCCTCCTCGGACGACCCAGCAGCGATCCGACGCAACCCTGGAATCTCATCGAATTCCCGCAAGGATGGATCATCAACGAGACCGGATACCTGGGGGAGACATTTGTCGGTGCACTGGGAAGGGTGATCGAGAAAAACTCCGGGCGAGTCGTCCGGTTCCCCTCACGGGTTCCTTCCGGCCGAATCCTGTCCGACTACGGGTCGGTCGTCACGATGGGAAGGACCGAAAAAAACGAGTCGTCGGGACGGTCCGACGGTGGCGCATCAGCCCAATGCCATGAATCATGACCGTGCCACGAACCAGCTCAACTCCCCGGCACACAACGTCAGAAGAAGAGCCGCGAGATCCAGCCCAACCATGTCCCCGCGGCGAAGCCGACCACCGCCACTATGATGGCGAGCGCCACTACAAGAGCCGCTGAGACCTCCCACGATTCCCACCGGCCGTCAAGGCGCTGGTTCCTCTTCATCTCCGCAGCTACTCCAATCCGAATTCCGGTGGCGTTTCGCCTCCACCCGGCGAGGGAGGCTGATTCGTGGTGACGCTGAGCGGGCTGTGGATGGCTGCCAGAGCGGCCAGCGTCGCGATCGGCTCGGTGCCCGTCACTTCCAGTCCGGGGACCGCTCGAACAATGTTGCCGAGGTCTTCTAAGCTGCGGTGCAGGGCTGACGTGAACGCCCCTGTCGGGGCGGCGAGGATGCCGCGTGAAGGATCACGGACGAGGGTGTGATCGGGCGCAGGGGCAGGTAGTTCTTCGTGGTGTGGTCGTTCCCAGATCTCACCGAAGAGGGGATCGCGGCGGGGCAGGCCTGATCCGCGGCGAAGCCGCGGGCCAGCCGGTCCCTTCTCGGCGAAYGCGTAGTTGTCCATGCTGACGAGAACCTCACCGGCCCGCAGAGGAAGTCCGGCGTCCTGACGAGCGGCCACCAGCGCGTCGATCGTCTGCCACATGGTGCCGGCCAGGGGCTCGATGTCCCGCGCGTGCAATCTGAGGGGAGGCTGRCTGAGGTTGTCCGGCTGTATCTCGTAGATCGGCCTGCCGTGATGGGGGAAGGCGCGCAGCACCGTTCCGTTCTCCAGGCCGGGGTGATCTATCGCTCGTATCCGGGCTCCGTAGCACAGGATCGGTTCTATGCCGCTGCTGGGCGATCGCAACGTGGGCATGACCGTGTCCGCCGCGAGGGCGACGAAGGAGGTGGGGTGGTGGCGGAGGGGATGCCCGGGCAGTCTGCTGATGTCCGGGCGGATTCCGTACCACAGCCCTCCTGACCCATCCTCGATCGTCTCCATGACGACGGCGGTGATTGCCGAGGGCCGGCCGTCATCGTCCAGCAGGGCGATTCGTGTCCCCGTCGGATAGGGCACGTGGGGTGGGGCAAGAATCCGTAACAGTCGCGGTCCGTGCGCCGCCAGGAGGTCCCGCTGCCGCGCGGTCAGACTTTCGGCCGTACGGCGGGCGACGGCCTGTTCGGCTACCCACCGGATGAGATCGTCGTCGTCCACGCCGAGGGCTGCGGCCACGGTGATATCGCCGGCCACGACGAGCGAGGAGTCGTGCCAGAACCGGAAGGACACCTGCTGTGCGTGGTCGTCGCGAACGGTGAGGTCGACGATGTCGATGYGGTAGTCGCTGTGTTCCCAGACTCGCGAGGGCGGGTTTTCGTAGAGGAGTCTGCCGTAGCTGGTGAACGTGCCGTCGGCGAGCAGGACGCTGCTGCCCCTCGTCGGCCTCCATTGCAGGAGCTGACTCCACGACGCCCGCATCGTCGCCGGAGAGTCCACCGCCGCGCTGCCGGCAGGGGCAGCAAGGAGGATCTGATATGCGTGCGCGGGAATGGCGAACCCGAGGCTCTCCTCGAGAGCCCACCGGGAGGCCGACGCGCGATGGATCGTGACGGGTTGTCCTGATTCCCGGGAAATCAGATGGAGCTCGGCGCCGATCAGCGGCGGGTCCGCCGCGTCGAGACGTGTCAACTCCCAGACGGCCTCTCCGACATGGATGACGACCGCCGGCGACAGCGGCGGTGCCGTCGACACCATGGCGATTCGCCCCTTTCCGCGAGCGGTGCCACGCCTGGATCCGCAGAGCCGCGCGTGCGGGCTTCGTCGGGACGTGTTCAGGTTCCGGTCATGGCGTGGTCGGTGTCGCAGAGGTCCCACTCCCACGGGGCGACGGCGTGGTCGACGATCGCGGACTGGTTGCCGATCTTCCACAGCGCCTGGAATGGTCGCAGGGCGCGCAGGAGCGTCGTTTCGGTGCTGGTGAGGCCGAGGTCGGCGAGCAGGCCGCGGATCTGTTCCGGGTTCTGGTGGAGGAAGACGCGCACGCTCGTGGTGGTGAGCAGTCCTTCGGCGATCTTCGCCGCGGCGGAGCCGTCGTCGACCTGGCTGCGCAGGTCGCTGAGCGCGTGGGTGATGAGGATGTTGGCGGCGCCCCACTGGCGGCCGAGTCGCCACTGGTCCTGCAGGAATCGGGTGATCGCGAGGTCTTCGAGGGCCATCCAGGCTTCGTCGACGATGGTGAGCATGTGCCGATCACGGCTGCCGTACATCGCGCCCTGCAGCCAGCCGGCGGCGGCGGTGAGCACCAGCCGGAGGGTGCGGCGCCGGGCCAGCAGCGCTGACAGGTCGAGGACGAGCCCGGGGACGTGGTCCCAGTCGAGGTCGACGCTGGTCGCGGTGTCGCAGATGCCGCGCAGGTCGTCCTCGGCGAGCAGGGCCACCGCGTCGAGGAGAGGCCGGCGGCGCTCCTCGAGTTCCTGCCGGGTGGTGTTGAGGTCGTCGGCGAGTCTGGCGGGCGGCTCGGCCAGCAGGCGGCGCAGGTCCGGCAGGGTCGGATCCAGGGTTGTTGTGGCGGTGAGAAGGCGCAGGGCTTCGTGGAGGATGCGCCGCTCGCCGGCTGGCAGGTCGGTGCGGGCCGTCGCGATGGCCACCAGGGTCGCGGCGACCCCGACGCGGTGAGCGAGCAGATCGTCGGCGTTCGCCTCGGCGCGGGCCGGTCCCAGGTCGAACGGGTTGACGCGGACCGTTCCGCCGTGGCGGAGTCTGAGCACGGCCCAACCGAGGGCTTCACCGAGGCGGGTCCACTCCCCTTTCGGGTCCAAGACCGCGGTGAACCGGGTTGGGGTGAGCACGCTCGATCGGTAGACGAGGGTCTTCGCGATCGCGCTCTTCCCGTAGGCACCGGCGCCGCAGATCATCATGTTGGGTCCCTGGACGAGGCCCTGCCGGTAGGCCTCGTGCAGGTCAAAGAAGAATCCGCCGCCGGCCAGCCGGTTGGCCCCGAGCAGGGCGCCGGTGACGCCAAGCCGGGCACCGATGCGTCCGGGATAGAGAACGCACAGGTGCGCCGTGGTCGCGAGGTCACGAGGAAGGGTCAGCGATCGTCTTGTCAGCGGCCCGGCGGACGTCCGTCGGTCGTCGGATGGCAGCGTCGTCACTCGTCCTCCGTGCTCACTGATGGTGGATGTGGGAGAAGCGGCGGTCACAGGAGGGCGTCGCGCAGGCCCTGGTGAGGTGCCCGTCCGCCGGGCAGGCTCGCGGCCCAGGCCCGGTCATGACGGCCGTGCAGGGCGCGCAGGTCGGTGATGCCGGTCTGGGCGGCGCGGTCCCTCAGATGTCGGCTCGCCTCGTCGAGTTCGTCGAGCGTCGGCGCGGCGACGTCGGCGAGGGCGAGGTAGCCGAACTCGGCGTGTCCGGAGTGCAGTTCGATCTCGCGCTGGTCGACGGCCGCCTGGGCGTTGGCGAGATGCGTCGGGACGCGGACGCCGTACCGCTCTCGGGTGGCGACGGCGGATTCGACCTGTACCGCGTCGGCGGTGATGCGCCGCCGGGACGCCCGCGAGGAGATCGGCTCGCACAGGACCGTCAGGGTGTGCAGGCCGTCCAGGTCGAACAGCAACGGGTCCAGCCATCCGGGTTGCACGGTCCCGGAGGGCCACTGCGTGACCCAGAACATCCGATGCCAGATGTCGTCCACGCGGACGGCATCCCACCGGGTGAGCAGGGACAGCGGGCCGGCGTGCACCCCGGCCAGCGAGCTGGCCAGGCCCGCGTGCTCGGCGAGGCCCCGCGGCCGTCCGGTCAGGCGGCCAGCCGCGGTCGGGTCGGCGCGCATCCGCAGTGCCTCGGCGATCTGGATCGGGGAGTCCGGGGAACCGACGAGGAGTCCCGCGGTCGCGCACTGGTCGAGAAGCGCCTCGGCGAGGTCGACCGCCGACGTCGCCGCGGCGGCGACGCGGGGTCTTCTCCGCACGTCCACGGTGAGCCAGAGCCGCAGGTCATGGTCGGACAGCGCGGGGCCGACCTGTGCCAGCAGGGCCTCATACTCCGCAGCCGCCTGGACCTGTTCCGGGGCGGCGGCCTTCTGGGCATCTCRCTCGGTGAGCCACCGCCGGTGTGCGGTGAGGGAGGCGGGTGCCGAGCATAGCGACCAGCCCAGACGCAGCAGCGAGCTGTCACGGGTGAGGTTGGCGAGTGCCGCCGCCCAGGCCTGCAGCCGCTGGTGCTGATCGGACGGGTCGAGCAGGACGATGTCCGTACCCCGGGCGGTGATCAGAACGCTCATGGTTCCCCTGCGCCGGTCCTGGACCAGACCGATGGGCGCGACCGAGCCCTCAGCGCCGGTCGCCACCGAGCGGGGCGCGGCGATGATGTCCAGCCCAGCCAGCACCGGCGGCACCAGCGCCGTGGAGGCGCCGGCACCACGGCCGCCGCTGTCGTCCGAGGTGCGGCGTGCCCGTGCCAGCGGTAGCGGTGCCGTCCACCGGTCGCGCCCGCTCGCCCGGCGAAGGAGATGACGGACGGCCAGGGGGATCATCTGATGTGCTGGCCCACCTGGCAACGGCAGCACCGCCATCAGGGCACAGGCCACGCCGATGAGCACCCCGGCGGTCACCGCTCCCGTCAGCAGCGGCACGACGAACAGCGCCGTCAGCCCGCTCAGCAGCAGGATCAGCGGGCCGAGTTGCAGGCCGAAGAACGTGCTGTTCTGACGGCGTCGCGCGAGCCGATACACGGGAGCCGAGGGCTCGCCGCTCATGACCTACCTCCCTGCGGACGAGGTGGACGACGTCGGCCAGGGCCTTCCGGCGGCGACGGCCCGCCGTTGCCCGGTCTCGGTGGCGCCGGGTCAGCCAGAGTCCGAGTTCCGGATCCGGGCGCCCGCCGCGGCGGCGTAGGACGACTGGCACGTGTGGGTGTGGGCACGTTCCGTGGCCCGCCCTCGGACGGCTCCCTGCCGGAGCGGCCTCCCAGCGGTTGCGTACCGCCGGGGCCCGAATCCCGCGCCGCCGAGGCCAGCTGGCGGGGCCTGCCGAGCCCACCGCCTCCAGGCGGCGCTGGTCGGCCGCCCGGTGTCGCTCCACGGCCGGCGGCCCGCGACAGGGTTCCCGCCAACGCCGAGCCGAAGTAGGCGGTCTGCATCGCCTGCATGCCCGCCCGGAAGGGCGCACGACCGAGACCCTGCGCGACCACCGCCTGCTCCATCGACGGGATCATCCGCCAGATGATCCACGGCATGAACGCAGCAACTCCCGCCACCGCCAGTCCCAGGAGAATGCCCGCCCAGTCGGTGCCGCTGGCCGGGCTCGGATGCCGGTCCGGCCCGGCCAGATCGATACCTACCCGCAGCGCGAGGAAGATGCCCGGCTTGATCAGAACGATGGCGATAGTCAGCTCCACCGCCTTGCGCGCTGCCGCGCGGCCAGACGCTGTCGTCATCGTCATGAACGACAGCGGGGCGACGGCGACCGCCACGTACGTCAGAGCCGTCTGCACCACCAGTTCGAGCGACATCACAATGATCGCGAACAGGACCAGCTGCTCCAGGAGCAGGACGGCGACGTTCGCCCCCGGCAACGCCGTATACGGCAGGATCGCGTCGGCAAGCTTGTCCGGCGTGAAGGTGCCGGGGGGCAGCATCCACTCGGCGAGAACATTGGACACCTTCAGTCCTTCGCCGACAGCCCACGGAAAGCCCACGATCGCGAGAGCGGCGACAACCACGTCACGCGGAAGACGCAGCAGCGCCTGGGTGGGCTCACCGGAGAGCATCGCCTGGATCACGCCGAGGCTGATACAGCCGATCAGACCGAGGCAGGCGAACGACGCGACGTCGTGATACGCCCCATGCGGACCGATGAACTCCTCCGCGGTGACGTCCGGGTTGGTCGACGCGTGTACCAGATTGGTCAGCATCGACCGGGCGGAGTCGTACAGGCTGGTACTCAGCCAGTTCACGACGGTCTGGACCGCCTCCGTGGTGAGGCCGGTGATGCCGCCGCTCACCTTGTCCCGCAGCCAGCCTCCCGGCGAGGGCAGGCTGAGCGCCGGCTGCGCCGTGAACGACGCCGGGACGACGGCGCCCGCCTGCCCAGCAGTGCTCGCTCCGGTCCATGCTCCGCCCGCGGAGTAGAGACTTGGCGCACGCCCGGCGGCCGGCTGGTGTGCGGGAAGTCCCATCTCCCAGCCGGGCGCGTGGATCAGTCCGGACTGCCCGCAGGGCGGCACCGACTCCGGCGCCACCGGTCGCGCCGGCGACCCCCGCAGCTGCGTCCACACGACAAGGAAGCCGCACACGACAAGGACCACCAGCGCCGCGATGCCGGCAAGCCGACGTCGCCATGATCGCCGCGTCTCGGCCGGGCTGAGCTCCTGCGCCTGCGATGCCGGCACTGGCGACCCCGCGGCTGCGGACCTTCGGCGGGTGGCGCGGTGGCGACCGCGTGTCATGCCGAGTGGACCGTAGCCGGCGCGATCAGCCAGGAGACCAGCTTTGCGCCAACGGAAATGACGAAGGCACCCCCGCCGCCACCCAGGATGTAGCCGCCGGCACGGCTACCCGACCCCATCGAACCGGTGACCCGCCCGACCCCCAGCATGCCGCCCCCGACCAGCACCGCACCCACGGAACTGACCAGCCCCAGCTGGGCAGTCGCGTCGAGGACACGTTGAATGACATGAACGCCGGGCATGCCGTTCCAGCCGGGGTGGACCTCGACGTCGTCCGTCCCGTTCGGGTCGGGCTCCGTGGCCGCGACGGCGGGCAGTGCCACCGCGGCGATGGACAGCAGACAGACCGTGCAGGTCACAGCGGCGCGGCGCAGCACCGCACCACCTCGCCAGCGTCTGAGCACACTCACCTGGGCCTCCCATCGATGCGACATCACAGCCCATGAAGTGCACGGCCGCCTCTCTGCGGAACATGCGATCCCCGGATCAGCCCGATCGCCACCTCCGCGGAGCCATGAGTCTCAACGCCGCGGACGTAATGACCTCCGCGTCCACAGGCGATTCCATTCCGTCGACGAACGGCCCGCATCACGCACGCTCCGCGTCAGAAACAGCGCAGCGGAACAGCGAAATCCGCCGCGTACACTGGTCTTCACACCACGCGGGAGGAGGGGAAATGGACTATCCCGAAGGCGGAGAAGTCGACTATTTCAACCGCAGGTGTCATACGCCTGAAGGGGCCGCTCTGCGCGCCCACGAGCAGGACATCGTCGATCTCGTCACCATGCATGTCAGGAGGATTCGGGAGGCGTTCCTGGCCGCATCCCCGTGGGTGGTCGTTCTCGACGTCACCACCGCCGCGGACGAGCAGGGAGGCACGACTCTGCGCGTACGCACGGCGAACGATTTCTTCGGCTACCCATTCCTCGGCCCCGACTCGCCTCTCTTCCAGGGCGCCGCGCAGCTGGTGGCCCCCGACCTGGCAGCCATCTACCGGCTCACGCCGGCCGACCGCTGGGCCTACCCCCGCCACGTCGACGTCTACAACCATCGGTCCTGGCACGATTTCCACTGAGGCGCGCCGCATGGGCCGCGCCGCAGTCGAGCTCCGGCCAGCCGACGCTACAGATCAATAGCGAAATCCTCGAAGGGTGGCGGTGGCGCTTCCACCTCGGGCGCTGCCAACACGGACAGATCCTGCGGGACGGCCCCCTCAGGAACGAGACGCGCGAGCGCGTCGCTCAACCCGCTTCCTCGGGTCGCCACGAAGTCTCTCTGCTGCTGTGTGAACGATACCGAGTCCCACTCTCCCGCTGGACCAGCGATGACGGTCCGCAACGCGTCGATCGAGGCGGGACTCACGCCAGCCGGGATCGTGACGTCGTCGCCGGCGAAGATGACGGCTCCCTCCTGCAGGATGCGGTAGGTCAGCCGGGATCCTCCTCCAGGCCGCAACGTCGTCGACCTGGACCCGATGATTTCGACCTGTACGTCCCGATCGCGCCAGAGCGCCAGCTCGTCACCGAACAGATCCCCGTAGGCCAGCGGTTCCCGGCTGTGTAGGAAGACCTCGCTTGCCGCGTGGGGTCGCAGCTCCGCCCTCTCCCGGATCTTCGCCATGCTGACGTGCTCACCCTTGATCGAGAAGTACGGCTCGCCGGGGATACGGCGTAGCACGTCGTGCACCTRCTCCGGCAACGGGAAGCCGACTCGCTCCTCGATGATCCTGCCCACGGCGAGGTCCTGCGCGACCGCCCGACCGGACTGCGCGGCAACCAGTTCGGCGACCACATCGCGTCGCTGACCCACGCGCCGCACCGACGTGAACCTCCACTCGCCGCCTGGCACCGCGATCCTGACCGGCCACAGATCAGCCCCCGCACCGCCACCTGCCGTTCGTGGGGCGACCGTGCCGGGCCCCGCTGCCGGGACCGACGTCTGCTGACTCTCGGACATCGCCATCGCGCTCCTTCCACCGACGGTTGCCATCGCTCGGTGAAGCGCAGCGGCCGACGTTCGCGGAAGTCCGATCACTCGCGTGGCCCCGGAAATGTCCCTCGCGACAGGTCCGGTCCCACCCGCGCACCTGGCTGGCTCGGTTTCCGGCACGTCCCCGTCAGGCGCTTCACCAGCTGGCAGAGAACGTCCAGGCGCGAGCGGCGGAATGGGGCGGTGGTGGGCATTGATCGCCACGGTCAAGGTGCTGGGCCTGTCCGCCCGGGGCCGATCCACCGTCGCTGCGGCGGCCCGTCGGGTCGTCGAGTACGTCGAGGGACGCGATCCCACGAAGAAGCCAGCGTCGGCCACCGCTGCCTACTACGCCGAGGGCACGTCGGCGCCGGGACGCGCGCGCGGACAGGGTGCCGCGCTCGTCGGCCTGGGCGCGGCGGGCGATCCGGTGACGGCCGAGCAGCTGGCGCGGCTGCTCACCGGTGCGCACGCACACACCGGCCGCCTGCTGCTGTCCGCATCGGGCTCCGCGGGACGCCTCACCCGCAGGCGACAGCACCTGCCGCCCGGACGCGACAGCTTCACCCTCCCGCAGGCGGCACGCATCGCCGGAGTCGACGTGTCCTACCTTCGTCGTCTCGCCCGCGCCTCCGCTAGCACCCCGGCACCGCCGCCGGCGTCAGGTGACCGGCGCACCCCCGCGGCGCTCGCCGCGACGCGCGACCCGGACACCGGAYGGTGGACGGTCAGCCGGCAGGAACTGCTCCGGTTCCTCCGCCACCGCCAACCCCCGGCCGTCGTCATCGGCTACGACGTCGTCTGCAGCGTCCCGAAGGRCATCAGCGTCGCGCACACGTTCGGCGACGACGAGCTGCGCGCCGACATCGTCGCCTCGGTCAACGTCGGCGTCGACGCCGTCGTCGACTACCTCGAGCGCTACGCGGTCCGAGGCATGATCGACGGTCGGAACCGGGCCGGCCTGGGCCTGTCCGCCGCCTCCTACCAGCACGACGTCAGTCGGGCCGACGAGGCGCATCTTCACGTCCACACCATCGTCGCGAACGCCGTCGCGGTCCCGCTGGTCGACGAGGACGGCCAGCCGGTACGCGACCGTGACGGCACGGCAGTCGTGCAGTGGCGGGCCCTCGACGGCGAACTGTTCCTGCAGCATGTGCGCACCGCCGGTTTCGTCGGGGCCGCCGCGATGCGCCACGAGCTGACCCGGCGCCGCGGCGTCGCCTGGGGCCCCGTTCGCAACGGACTCGCCGACCTCGACGTCCTCCCGCCGTCGCTACTGGCCGCGTTCTCCACCCGCCACGGCCAGGTCCACGAGGAGTTCGCGGAACTCGTCGCCGCCGGCCTGTTCCCCGACTCACGCACCGAGGCCGCCGCGCAGCGCCGCTCCCGCGCGTCCAAGAAGGTCCGCGCCGACGCCGAGATCCGCACCCACCAGCAGCGCATCCTCACCGACGCCGGATGGACACCGGCGCAGGTACGCGCGCTCCTGCCGTCCCGCCCGCACCCCCCGGCGGCGCCCACCGACGACGAGATCGACGCCCTCGTCGAAACGATGGTCGGCCCCACCGGGCTCACCGCGAACAGCGCGGTGTTCACCCGCCGCGACGTCTACCAGGCCGTCGCGTCCTGGGCGGTGGACCGGCTCGACAGCGCCGCGATCAGCCGCGTCGTCGACCGGGCCATGACAGACCCGCGGATCATCCTGGTCGAGGAGCTCGACCAGCGCCGACGCCGCACCGAGCAGTACTACACCGCCGAGGAGCTACTCCACGTCGAGGACCGCCTCCTCGCCCTGCACCGCCAAGGCCAGGTCGCCCACGGCGGACCACCCCGCCCTCTGCTGCCCCCCGACGCGGTCCCGGCCGCACTCGCCGCCGCCCAGCCAGCGGAAGGTAGCGGCGGCATCCGTCTCAGCGGCGAGCAGGAAACGCTTCTGCGTGACCTCCTCTCCAGTACGGACCTGATGCGGCCGGTGATCGGCCCCGCCGGCTCCGGCAAGACCACCGTCATGCGGGTCCTCACCCGCATCCTCACCGCCCACGGCTACACCGTGCTCGGCGCCGCCCACGGCGGACGCCAAGCCGAGCAGCTCGGCGCGGCCCTCGACCAGACCAGCCGCGTCGTCACCGGCTGGCTCACCCTGCTCGACAACGCCGACGACCCGACCACCCACTGGCCGGCGGGCCACACCGTCCTCATCGTCGACGAGGCCACGCAGGTAAGCACCCGCGACGCCGAACGGCTCGCCCGCCACGCGACCCGCACCGGCACCGTCCTGATCCTCGTCGGTGACCCCGCCCAGCTCGGCTCCGTCGGCGCCGGCGGCTGGTTCACCCACCTCGTCAACCACCAGCCCACCCCGGCGCTCACCACCGTGCGCCGCCAGCAGGGCCCCGCGATGCGCACCGTCCGCGCCGCCCTCGACGGCCTACGCTCCGCCGTCCCCGCCCGCACCATGACCGCCCTCACCCGCCTCGCCGACGACGGCCACATCCGCCTGTTCGACGACCGCGAAGCCCTGCTCACCGCCGCCGCCTCCGACTGGTACACCGAACGCGCCGCCGGCGACGCGGCGCCGATGATGGCCGAGCACCAACGCGACGTCGACGCCCTCACCGTCACTGCCCGCGCCCTGCTCCAGGCCGACGGCACCCTGCGCGGAGCGGTACTCACCGCCGCCGGACGCGACTTCCAGGTCGGCGACGAGGTCATCACCCTCACCCAGACCGGCCACACCCTCATCCCCGACGGCGGCAACCGACGGGACTACATCCGCACCGGCACGACCGGCCACGTCACCGCCCTCCACGCCGACCCGACGCGGCCCGACAGCCAGCATCTGCAGGTGCACTTCCCCGGGCGCGGAACCGTTCGCGTCGGCTGGGACTACCTCACCCACGCCTTCCCCGACGGCCGCGACGGCGGACTCGCCCACGCCTATGCCCTCACCGCCCACAAGGCCCAAGGCTCCACCATGCGCACCGCGCGCCCCCTGATCGCCGACGACACCTCCCGCGCCGGCCTCTACGTCATGCTCTCCCGCGCCCAGCACGACCTACGCGCCTACCTGATCCGCCGCCACGACCTCGAAACCGGCCTCGACGACGAGGACTGGCTGCCCGTCCTCGTCGACGCCGACGCCACCACCCGCCTCGCCGCCCGCCTGCGCGCCTCCCGCGACGAACGACTCGCCGGYGACATCGACCCACACGCCCGCACCGCACATCACCTCGCCACCACCCACAGCCTGCCCGCACTGGCCCGCCTGCGCCGCACCCGCACGCCCGGCTCTCCCCCACCAGGAATCGTCCGCCGCGCCGAACTCGCCGCCGAAACCGCGCTCACCGCCCACGCCCTCGCCACACCCGCACCGGCGCTCATCGCCCGGATCGGCCCGCGGCCCGCGCACGGACCCCACCGCGACCAGTGGGACCAGGCCGTCACCGCCCTCGCTCTCTACCGCGCGCACGTACCCGACGCGCCCGTCGACGACCCCGGCCCGCCACCGGAACCCGACGACGCTCCCCCCGACCCCTGGACCGCGCTCCGCCGCGAGGCCCAGCAGCTCGCCCTGGCGTGGATCGCCAGACTCCAGCCGACAGCCCGCGACCGCTTCACGATCGGCACCCGCACCGTGCCCCGCGAACGCGCACTCGCCGGCATCCACGCGCTGCTGGACACCGGCTGGGACGCCCCGCAGCTCCTCGCCCGCCTCACCGCCGAGCCCCGCAGCTCCGTACGGGACGCGGCCGCCGTCCTCGACCATCGCGTCACCGCGCTCTGCCACGAACTCGCCCTCGACCCGACCCTCTACCAGCTCCCCCCACCACGCGCCCTGCCCGAGCTGTGGCAGACCGCCGCCACCCGCCTCGACACTGCCGAGATCGCCCACCTCGCCACCCAGCCACCCGCCAACCTCGCCAGCGAACTCGCCACCCTCACCAGCGATCAACCCGCACGCTTAGAACAGCACGATCGCGCGCGCCGCCTCGACAGCGCGCTCACCCACCAGACCGACACCGCAATGATCCACGTGCGGCAGAACCCCGCCCGCTACCTCACCGATCTCCTCGGCCCCGTTCCGCCCACCGCCGGCCAGGCCCACAGCTGGTACACCCGCGCCCGCCGCATCGAGGACTACCGCCACCGCATCCTCGGCCTTCCCTACGGCCAGCCCGCAGCACCCGACGCGGACCGCCCCTCACACCGGGCCCTCGGCGAACCACCCCAACACCCCGGCCCCCGCGACCTCTACGCGCAACTGATCACGGCGGCCGACACGCTCGACCTGCGGTTCTGACGCCGGCGACTGCCGACGTCAGGCCTCTTCGGCCGGGCACGCGGCGGTTCCTCCAACCAGGGAGTTCCGTTGATCATGCGCGCCGCGCTTCATGACATGACCACCCCACCGCCATCCTGCCTGGCGTCAGACGATCAGAAAGGGAAGGCACGCTGCGCATATGCCACCCAGCAGATCAACACTTTGAGCTGCCAGACGACTCCGTAACGCGCTGTTCACATACGGCAAATTGCGGCCAAAGACCGTCCGTGCTCCCCTTGACACCCACTCACATCCGGGCGAGGTTGGAGGTACACGGGGGTAAACAGAGGCTATCGGCCACATACGCATGGATGAGAGGCCATCGTGCCCAAGTCGCGATCATCGCGCCACCCGTCACCCGGAGGCGAGCTCGCCCGAGCCAGCACGCCTCGTCGGTCGGGACGGGCTGCCGTCGGATCCAAGCATCTCGATGCTCGCCGCCTCGCCGCCGGCCTCTCGCTCACCATCACCGTCGTCCTCGCGGCCGGCTGCTCCGACAACGCGTCTCCCCGGCCTCTCACCACCACCACACCAAGCGCCTCGCCGTCACCGAGCCCGACCGCCGACGCCGCCAAGGAAGTCCGCGCCGCAACGGCGGCCTACGAGCAGGCCTACCTCGCCGCGGTCGCGGACCCCAAGAACAGCGTCAAGAGCCAGACGCTTCTGGCGATGTACACAGATGACTCGCCGGAGCGCGCCGGAATGGCGCATTTCCTTCAGGCGTTCACCGCGAACGGCTGGGCCGGGCGTCCGGGTCCACGCAGCCATCAGGATATCGAACAGATCAGGCTTGTCGCGCCGGCCGCGCACGGCAAAGCCGAGACGACTACCTGCACGTACGACGACGGCACGGTCGTCGACGCCGTCAACCGTGCCCCTGATGGCAGCCAGATCATCGTCAACGACGACAAGCAAAGCGCGCGGACGCGGTGGACCTGGGTATCGATCTCAGGAACATGGAAGATCCAGGATGCTACGACCATCACCACGTGGCACGGGGAAGACCGATGYGCGCCTCGATAGCGCGGGCAGTCCTCGTCGGAACGATCACGGGGTTCCTGTCCGCGGCGGTGTGCGTTCCGGCGCAGGCGGCCATTGGCAATGGCACCGAGCGGAGTGCCGCGGGAAAGGTTGATCCCACGTTGTCGCAGATCGAATCACTCGCTCAGGTACGAGTGCCCGCCGTGAAACCACGCAGTGGCGGCGGGGCACCGGATCCGTGCTCCTGGCAGCCTGGGGCATTGTATTCGTATCTGCAGCGCCTTGACCAACCAAGCGAACGGGTCGATGCCGACGGTGTGAAGGCCACCCTGTACGCGCGGGTCTGCGGGCCGACGGACATCACCTACTACTGGATACGGGCGACGCCGACCGCACAGCAGGTCGCCGCCCTGGCGATGGATGACGCCCGGCAGCGGATCCCCGTCCCTGACGGGGTCTTCACGCCGGATCTGCGGACGGGCCGGYGGGTCATCGTCCACGCGCCGCTGACCTTCACCGTCCGGTCCTGGGCGCCCGTGACGGCCACCGCGTCGGTCGGCGGTGTCACCGCGACGGTCACCGCGACGCCGCGGGTTCTGCGGTTCGATCCGGGAGACGGATCGCCCTCGGTCACCTGCGACGCGATCATCGGCAGAACCGCCCAGCCGGCCGAAGGCTGCAGGTATTCCTATCAGAATGCCTCCTCGGTCGCACCGAACGGAACATCCTGGCCGGCGCGCCTACAGATGACATGGGCCGTCGATTGGACCGCTTCCACCGGCGATGGCGGCACCCTTCCCGACGTCACCACCGCCTCCGCCTATGCGGTGACCGTCGGCGAGATCCAGGCCGTGGAACAAGCGCAGTAGTCCAGACCCTCGACCGCGAGCAGAGTGGGTGACGCGATGGCAACGACGGTGGGCGGAACCAGCCCATCCAGCATCATTCCCGGGGAGCGTTTCTCACCGCGCCGCGCGTCCCGGGGAAGTCTCGCGGTCGCCATTCTGCTCATGGTGCTCGGCGCCGGCGTCGCGGTGTGGGCCGCCCGCTGGCACGACGATCACGTCGACGCGGTCATCCTGACCCGGCCCGTGGCACGCGGGGACATTGTGGACGCCTCCGCCCTCGCGGTGGCCCGGGTCTCCGTCGAGGGAAGCTCCGCCCGTCTGGCTTCCCCGGCGACAGCGCGGGCGGCGATCGTCGGGCGGCAGGCGCTTGTCTCCCTCGCCGCGGGGACGCTGATCTCGCCGGAGATGGTCGGCTCCGCCGTTCCGCCGGCCGGGGCGGCCCGGGTCGGACTGCGTCTGTCCGCCGACGCCCTGCCGTCGCGGACTCTGCGGGCCGGCGACTGGGTACAGGTCGTCCTGCCCACCGCCCAGGGACAGACCGCCGGCACCGGCGCGGGCGACGGCGCCGCGAACCTGCTCGGCGGCCCGGTGCAGGTCGCCGAGGTCCGGCCGCTGTCCGGCCAGACGTCTGGCGGTGACCTGGTGGTGGATCTGGATGCGCCGGCCGACCAGGCGGCGCGGATCGCGGCGTCAGCCGGCTCGGGCGGCCAAGGCCTGCGGCTGCTGGGGGTTCGCCGATGACGACCTGCTGGGCCGTGGGCACCCCGGGGCCGGGAGCGCCCGGTGCGACGACGATGACCCTCGCTCTCGCCGCGGTCGGTGGCGGCGTGGTGGTCGAGGCGGGTACCGATGGCGGTGTCCTCGCGGCCCGCTGCGCGCTGTCTCTGGCGGAGGGGGCCCCTGGGCTTGCCAGCCTGGTCGTCGCTGCGGCCCACGGACCGCTCGACGTTCTCGACCACGCCCAGCGCTGTGCCGGCGGAGTATCGGTCATCGCCGCTGCCACCACCGAGGAGACGGTCGCGGGTGCGCTGCGGGGCCTGACCAACGCCCTGCCGCGGCTTCGCCGCGAGCAGACCACGCCGCTGCTGCTCGACGTCGGCCGGGTGCGGCAGGCCTCCGCGGCGCTGCTGAGTTCCTGTGACGGTCTGATCCTGGTCACCGAGGCCAGCCGGGAGGCGCTGGCCTGCGCGCTCGTGCGCCTGCCGGACCTGTTCGCGTTCGCCCGGCGGATCGTGCTCGTCGTCCGCGACTGCGGCCACTACGCGCTCGGTGATGTCCGCCGGCTCGTCGACGAACGCGTCGGCGTCGCCGGTGTGCCCGTGCTCGCCGTTCCCGACGATCCGCGCAGCGCCCAGTCTCTGGTCGAGGGAGGCCGGTTTCGTCGCCGTGCCCCGCTGCTCCTCGCCGCCGATCAGATCCTTGACGCCTGCGACACGATCGGCGCCGACGGCCTGCCCGCCGAGGCCGTCCGATGAGCTGGACGCCCCCTCCCCTCGACGACGCGACCATCACGGCCATCGTCGACCACCTGCGGCCGGTGCTCGCGTCCAGCCTCACCGGTATCCCCGCGGGCGAGGAGCGTCTCGCCCGTGTCGACGAGATCGTGCAGACCAGCCTGCGTGACGAGCAGTTCCGCCGCACCCGCACCGGGCAACCCCCGCTCGACCAGGCCACCGAACAGGAGGTCAGCCGCCGGCTACGCCTCGCCCACTCCCCCCTCGGGCCGATGGCCCATCTGCTGCAGTCCGGCGACCAGTGGAGCGACATCGAGGTCAACGGCGCGGCCACCGCGATCTGCACCGACCGGGTCACCGGACGCCGCCACCAGCTCGCCAGTCCCTTCCTCGACGAGGAGGAGGCGTTCGCCTGGGTCGCCGCCCAGGTCGCCGCCCAGGGCCGCCGGTTCGACGACGCTATGCCGAGCGTGCGCTGCCGGCTACCCGGCGGGATACGGCTGCACGCCATCGCCCAGGTCACGGGCAGGGTCCACATCTCCTGCCGGATCTTCTCTCCTGGCCTGGACACCCTGCCCGGCCTGGAGTCGGTCGGCATGTTCGACACCGACCTCACCCAGCTGCTGGCCGCCACCGCCTGGATGAACGACCCGTTCGGTCTGGTGATCTCAGGGGCGACCACGGCCGGCAAGACCACTCTGCTGCGGGCCTGCCTCAACGCCCATCCCTCGACAGTCGTCCTCGACCGGATCGTGACCGTCGAGGACGAGATGGAACTGTTCCTCGACCCTGACCGCTTCCCCAACCTGGTGGCGTTCGAGGCCCGCGAGCCGAACGTGGAGGGCGAAGGCGCCTACACGATGGAACGGTTTCTGTCCTCCGACCTACGCCGACTCACCCCGGACCGGGTCGCGCTCGGCGAGCTCAAACCCGACGGCGGCGTCATGCCGCTGCTGCTCGCCCTCGGCCAGGGCGTCGCCCGCGGTGTCGCCACCACCATTCACGCCCCGTCCGCCGTGGACGTCATCCCCCGCATCCGCACCTACGCGGCGTTCGGCGAGCACCGGGTCGCCGACTCGGTCATCCTCGACACGATCGCCGCGTCCGTAGACCTGATCGTCCAGGTCAGCCGGGTCCGCGGACGCCGCGTCATCAGCTCGGTCCTCGAGATCGCCGGCCGCGGCGAACGCGGCGTCAGTGTTGCCGAACTGTGGCGGTGGAACCCCGCCGCCGGCCGGGCGACCCGCACCGACCTCGCCGCCTCCGATGAGCTCACCGCCCGCATGACCGGCGCCGGTCTCGACCCGTCCATCCTTGACCGCGACCGCAGCTTCCTATTGGGCACCCACCGATGACCACGCTCACCCTCACCATGGTGGCGCTCGCCGGTGCCGCCGTCGGACTCGGCGTCTGGCTGTTCGCCGTCGCCCTCTCCGGAGGGATCCCCCTTCCTTTCACCGGCTCCCGCCGTGGCGGCGCGCCGCGTCTGGGTCTGGYGCCGCGCCCGGCCGCCGCGCTGCTCGGCCTCGCCGTCGCCGCGGGTGCCATCACTCGCACGCCGGGCCTCGGCCTCGTCATCGCGGCCGTCGGCTCGGTCAGCCTCGTGCAGCAACGCGGACCGTCCGTGCCCACCGTCACCCGTCTCGGGGAGGCGATCGCCACCTGGACGGAGATGGTCCGCGACGGGCTCGGCTCCGGCCGGCATCTACGGGCCGCACTGGCCGCCAGCTGCGACCAGCCGCCCGCCGAACTCGCCGAACCCCTGGCCCATCTGTCCGTCAACCTGGACACGAAGGCCGTGCCCGACGCGCTGCGGCAGCTGCGCCGCGAGGTCGCTCATCCCGCGATCGGCCCGGTCGTGGCCGTCCTCGACATCGCCTACCGGCGCGGCACCGGCGACCTGATCCGCCTGATGGCCACCCAGGTCGACACCACCCGCGACGACGTCGCCCGGCTACGCGACCAGCACGCCCTGCGCGCCCGCCACCGCCGCTCGATGACCCTGCTGCTCGCCCTGTTCGCCGTTGCGGTCACCGGGGTGCTGGCGGTCTGGCCGGCGTTCTTCGCCGCCTACCGCACGGTCACCGGCCAGCTGGTCCTCGCCGCCCTCGGCGCTGCCGTCGCCGGCGCGGTCCACACCCTCATCCGCATGGGCCAGCCCGACCTACCCCCCGACGTCTTCGCCCCCGACCCGGACCGGCCATGACCAGCATGCTCACTGTCGCCGCCGGCGGCGCGCTCACCGGCTACGGCGCCTTCCTCGCCGGAAGGGTGCTGCTGCCCCGGCGCCCGGACCTCGGCGCCGATCTCACCGCCCTGTTCGCCTCGCCGGCCCGCCAGCCGACTGCGCTGCACCGCCTGCCCGGACGGCTGTGCGCGCTGGCACGCACCCACGGCCTGGGCCGACTGCTCCGCAGCAGCGATGTCACGCTCGCCGACCGCACCGACGAGGCACACATGGCCAGCCGGCTACTACACCTGCTCGGCGGCGCCGCCGGCGGCCTCGGCTGCGCCGCCCTCGGTCGTCTGCTAGCCCCGACACCGCCCCCGCTGGCCCTGGTGCTCGTCTTCGTCGGGGGGCTCGGCGGGATCCTGCTCGCTGACCGGCCGGTGCGCCGGCTCGCCGCCGCCCGCCGGCGCGACGCCGCGTTGGCCGTCGCCGCCTACGTCGATCTCGTCCGCGTCCTGCTCGTCGGCGGCCTGCCCCTGCCCACCGCGCTCACCGCCGCCGCCGACCGCGGCCGCAGCTGGACCTTCGACCGTCTGCGCGCCGCGCTCGCCGATGCCCGCCTGCGCGGCGAACCCCCCGACCGCGGCATCGCCGCCCTCGCTGACACCTACCCGCTGCGCGAGTTCACCGACCTCGCCCGCACGCTCAGCGCCGCCCGCGCCGGCGCCTCCCCGGTCCTCGCGTTCGAGTCCCGCGCGGCGGCGATCCGCCGCCGCGACACCGCCCAGCAGCGCGCCCAGGAAGCCGCCGCCGACGCGCAGATGGACCTGCCCGCCGCCGTCGTCGCGCTCGCCTTCGTCGCGTTCCTCGCCTACCCCCTCCTCACGATGATCAACAGCAGTGTCGGTTCGTAACGAAAGGGCCCGTCTCATGCTGCGTTCCCTGGCAGCCCGCCTCCTCCTGCTCCACCTCACCCTCACCGCCCTGCTCACCGACCGCGTCCAGCGCCTGCACCGCCGCGCCAGCGACGACGAGCGTGATCGCGGCGACACCGGGCTGTCGACCGCGCTCATCGCCGCCGGCCTCGCCCTCATCGCCGCCGTCGTGATCTTCTACCTGCGACAGAAAGCCACCCAGATCGCGCAGAACGTCTGCACCTCGACCGACCCCACCCAGTGCCAGCAGCAGTGACCCGCCCGCTCACCGCACTCCGCCGCCAGCCGGCCCGCCGCGGGCCAGCCCATGACGGCGAGCGGGACAAGGGTGAGGCCACCGAACTCGCCATCATCATGATCGGCGTGTTCGCGATGATGCTGCTTGTCCTCGCGATCGGAGTCCGCTGGGTCACCGCCGAGGCCGCGCAGGCCGCCAGCCAACGCGCCCTCGAAGTCGCACAGTCCCCCGGCAGCACCCCGACGGCCGTCGACGCCGCCGCGAAGCGGATCACCGCCGGGGTGCTCCTCGTCTCCGGCACCGACGTTCGCGTCGGTGGGCGCGACGATCAGGTGACCGTCACCGTCACCGCGCACAGCCGGCTCGGCGGCGCGGTGAGCACCACCGCCACCGGCCCCCGCATCCGCTTCATCCCCCAGCAGCGCACCCGAGGCCGCTGATGGCTGGTTCCCGTCCTCATCCGCGCCGCACCGTCGGGGACGATGACGGTTCCTACGCGGTCGAGTTCGCCGTCGCCGCCGCGCTGGTCCTCCTCGCCCTGCTGCTCCTCGCCGTCGCCTACCAGACCAGCCAGAGCAGCGCCGCCGTTACCGCCGCCGCCCGCGAAGCCGCCCGCGCCGCCTCTCTCGCCCCCTCGGCCGCGGACGCCGAAGCCGCCGCCGACCAGACGGTCCGCGCTCGCATCACCCCCGGCCAGGGCCCGTGTGCCGACGTCTCCGTCACCACGACCACGACGTCGTTCCGCGCCGCGGGCACGGTCAGCGTCGCCGTCACCTGCCACACCGGCAGCCTGCTCGGTCACCGCCGCGTCGTGCATGCCACCGCCGACGAGGTCATCGACCGCTACCGCGGCGGCCTGTGATGGCCAGCCGCCTCCGCGACCGGCTGCGCGCCCGTCTCTACCTGTGGCGCGACGGCGGCGGTGACGACGCCGGATCGATCACCCTGTTCATGCTCGGCGCTCTCTTCGGCGCCGCGGTCCTCTTCGGCGCGCTGCTCTCCGACCAGGTCCGCGTCCTGCACGCCAACGGCCAGGCCTTCGACCTCGCCGGCAAGGCCGCCCGCGTCGGCGCCCAGCAACTCGACACCACCGCGCTGGCCGCCGGCACCWTCCGCCTCGACCCCGACACCGCCCGCACCACCACCCGCTCCTACCTCACCGCCCACGGCATCCGCGACGCCGAGATCACCATCGACGGCGCCACGGTCACCGTCACCGTCCACCAGCCGGTGCCGTTCCGCATCCCGGTCCTGAACGCCGGCTCCGGAGCAACGGTCACCCAGACCCGTTCCGCCATCGCCACCCCCGGCCCCTGACCAGCCACCCTCCAGCCCCAACCGGTTTCCGCATCCCTGCTGCGACCGCCGCCCTGCCCCCGACCGCGAGGCACGCCGATGACCACCCGACGCACCCGCCACCACGGCGCCCCGCCCGCCTCCACCCGACAGTCCACCGGCGCCGCGGCCCTGCGTGCCGGGATCGCCGTCGTCGGCCTGCTGCTGTTCGCCGCCGTCCCGCTCCTGCTGCACGACTGGCGCCCCGACCCGCTGCCCCACACCTGGCAGCCCGGACGGTGGATCACCCTCGCCCGCCGCGGCTACCTGCACCCCGACGTGCTACCCAACAGCCTCGCCGTCACCGCCTGGCTGCTGTGGACCGTCCTCGCCACCGCCCTCGCCCGCGAGATCATCGCCCAACTGCACCGCGGCGCCGCCGCCGCGCACACAAGCCTGCTCCCCGGGATCATCCAGCGCCTTGCCAGCACCTGGATCACCAGCTTGTCGCTGCTGCTCACCCTCATCGCCAGCCGCGCCACCACCGCACCACTCCCCGCCGCCGTGGCCACCATCGCCGCCGACACCCCCGCCGTCCCGATCCCCTCCGCAGGCGGTGCGCAGGATCCGTCAGCCGCCGCAGCCGCGCACCGCGCCGGCGCCTACGACATCCATCGCACCGAGCGCTACGACACCCTGCGGACCCTCGCCGCCCAGCGCTACGGCGATCCCGACCTGTGGCAGACGATCCGCGACGCCAGCGTCGGCGTCCTCCAACCCGACGGCACACCCCTGCCCGCCGGATTCGTCGCGCTCACCCCCGGCACCATCCTCCACATCCCCACCGTGCCGGCAGCCGACAACCCGATCACCCTCGTCGCCGACCGCCAACCCCTCCAGCCAGCTACCGGCCAGGAGATCCAGCCGGTCACCGCAGACCACGAGGTACTCCCCGGGGAAAACCTCTGGTCCATCGTCGGCAGCGTCTACCCCACCCTGCCCGCCGACGACACACCCGCCGCCGTCACCACCGTCTTCACCGCCAACCACGGCGCCACCGACCCGGCCGGCCACCGCCTGACCGCCCCGGACGTGATCAATCCAGGCATGCGGCTGCACCTTCCCCCGGTACATCCCCCCGCCGACCCCACCGTCGCAACCGGCCCCAGACAGCCGCCTGTCCCCACGACCCCCGCGCCGTCCTCCACCACGCCCGCACCGTCCCCGGCCCGCCCTGCACCAGCCATGCCGTCCGCGGCCGCGTCCACCCCGACCGTGCCCCCGGCCATCAGCCCGGACACTGCCCCATCCCCCGGAATCACCTCGCTGCGCGCGCTGCCGACCGCGTTCGCCTCCTCGGCCTCGCCCGCACCACGGGCCGACGCCGGGCAGTGCGCCCCGACCGTCAGCCCAGGCACCACCCCACCGCCGACCTCACCCCGCCCGCCGGCATCGTCCCCGTCACCGCACCAGCAGACCATCGACAGCCTGGCCTGGCTCGCCGCCGGCGGCCTACTCGCCACCACCATCGTCGGCTCCTGGACCGCCCGGCGCCGCTGGCGCGACAACCACACCACCCCCCGCCACACCCTCGCCCCCACTCCGCCCGACCAGGCCGCCCTGCACACCGCGCTCCTCGACGCCGACAACCCCGACCTCCTCGACCGCGTCGACGCCGCCCTACGCCACCTCGCCGCCACCCACCAACACCAGCAGGCCGGACCCGCCCCGCAGATCCTGCTCGTTCACCCCGACGACACCGTCGAGGTCTACCTCCACCCCCACAGCAGCCACACCCTGCCAGCCCCGTGGGAGCCCGGCCCCGACCCCCAGATCTGGACCCTGCCCGCCGACGCACCCCTCCCCCCGCCGCCGCCCGCGCTTCCCCCGCCCTGCCCGGCGCTCGTCCAACTCGGCACCACCTTCGACGGCGCCGACGTCCTCGCCGACCTCGAAGCTCTCGGCAGCCTCGCCATCGCCGGCAACCCCACCGACCTTCACGACGCCGCCCGCGCGATCCTCGCGACCCTCATCACCAGTCCCTGGGCCGACCTCACCCGCATCCACACTCTCGGCCTCGACCCCGCCGCCCTCACCGACCCCGAACGCGTCACCCCCCACATCACCGCCGACGCCCTGCTCTCCGCCTCCCACCACGACATCGACCTCCTACGCCACGCCCTCGACACCGCCGGCTACCCCACCACCCTCACCGCCCGCGTCCACGAACCTGGCGAGGAATTCGACCCCCTCATCGCCCTCGCCGCCACCCCCGCCACCACACCCGCCCACGACGCGCTGCAAGACCTTGCCGCCCTCGCCGCCGACGGCCAACGCGGACTCGGCGTCCTGCTCCCCGCCGACGCCGACATCCCAACCCGCTGGACCCTGCGCCCCGCCCCGAGCGCGGACGGCACCGACACCTGGCTCCTTCAGCCCCTCGGTCTGAGCTTCGCCCTCACCGCCATCCCCGAGGACGCCCACGACACCCTCGCCGAACTTTGGACCGACGCCGCCGCACCTCTCCCCGAACTCCCACCCCCACCCGTCGAACCGCACCCCCACGCGTTCACCGAACCGGCCTGGCAGGTCATGGTCCGCCTCCTCGGCCCCGTCGACGCCATCGCCCAGGACGGCACCCACGCCGACCCCGCCACCACCCGCGACCGCACCCACGAAGTCCTCGCCTGGCTCGTCACCCACCGCCACGCCACCCGCACCGACCTCGAAGCCGCCCTCTGGCCCCGCGGCGCCACCCCCAAGACCATCGCCAACGCGCTCAGCCGCGTCCGCCGCCTGCTCACCACCCTCGCCGGCGACGACGCCGAACACTGGCTCCCCCGCTTCGAACGCGGCTCCCTCACCCTTTCCCCCCACGTCACCAGCGACCTCGACCTCCTCCACGCCCGCATCCACCACGCCGAAACACACCGCCACCACCCCGAGATCGCCATCCCCACCCTCCAGGGCGCCGTCGACCTCATCCGCGGTATCCCCGCCGGCTACCCCTGGCTCGACGCCCAGATGGGATCCCTCCTCACCACCACCCCCATCAACGCCGTCATCCTCCTCACCGAACACCACCTCACCCTCGGCGACACCACCGCCGCCCTCACCACCACGCTGCGCGGCCTCGAAATCCTCCCCGCCCACACCGAACTGTTCGCGCTGCGCCTGCGCGCCCACGCCGCCAACGGAGACCCCGACGCCCTCAAAGCCGAATACCGCGCCTACCTCCGCGCCGAAAAAGCCGAACCCTACTGGGACGGAGACACCGACCGCGACCTCGAAACCCTCTACCGCACCCTCCTGCGCGAAACAACAATTCAGTACGGCCAGACAGACCACACGACGCCTACACAGAAAGTGGAGGAACCGGGACATGAACCCCGAGCAAGGACTGGCACCCGATGACGACGGACGCTTCCGTGCCAGGAGACGCGTGACGCCCGCCCTGGACCATCTCACCCAGACTTCAAGAGCAGACTTTCTGCGGACTATCCGCAATCTCGAGATGACCGGGGCTGCCCTGCCGCAAGGGTACAGCATGGGTAAGATGCTTGCGTCCAAACATTCCGGAGCGGCAGACGTATACAGCTACCTGCAGCTCAGCTCACTCGCCCCCATCGCCATACCACGGCTGTACAACCTCAGGCGCGAGCCCGGCGCCCTCGAACGCGAGGAAAAGATTCTGGAACGGGCAATAGCCGATCCGGCCCTACACGGCGTCGGCCAGGAGACCACCGCCAACCTCCTGGCCCTGCTGTGGGACGCCGACGACTACCTGACCGGCCTGCTCTGCGAAACAGTGACCCACCTGCCCGACCCCCAGGTCGGCGCGCTTCTCCTGGAGCTGTGGCACGTAGGTGAAGACGAGTTCAACCCCGACGCACCCGGCAGCGAACTCGACCTCAACGCCCACGACACCATGACGGCCACCTTCGACCACCCACAGCACTACCTGCTGGATCTGATCGTCGACACAATCCTCGCACGGCTCATCAAGCGCCACGGCCCCGAACTCCTCCTCGCCTGGGCCGACRCTGTGGACAACGCCGTCCGTCAGCTCGGGCGAGTACCAGGCACTCCGAAGGACCCATGGCACCGCCGGTACGGAGCATGACGCGAAGAGCGACAACCCACGACCGCTCCATCACGCCATCGATATCTGCGCGGGAGTGTAAGAACAACGGCTCTGCCTGCCCAGCTACCTTTCGTGCTCGCTCGGGTCCACGTCGATGCGTTACATGCGGGCATTCGTGACGATGGCGATCCCGGCGTCTGTCACGATCAGTAACAGAACGTCAAACAATCGATCTTGTCGGAGGGACGCGTATGCACGAGGTGGAAGTGAAGTTCGCGATGCCCGGTATCGAGGAGGTTGTGTCGGTACTTCGCGCTCGTGGTGTGACGCTGTCCGCGCCAACCTTCCAGGATGATCAGGCGTTCGCGCCGGTCGGCTGGTCCTTCGGTGACAGCAAGATCGGGGTTTCTTTCCTGCGGCTACGGACGGTGGATGGCCGTCACTGGTTCGCGTTGAAGCAGCCGGGCGTGAACGCCCAGGACTGCCTGGAGCATGAGACCGAGGTCGTCGATCGCGAGCAGATGCACCGGGCGATCCTGCGGATGGGCTATCAGGCCACGGTGCGGGTGGCGAAGACCCGTCGCACCGGCCGGTACGGCGAGATCGTGCTGTGTCTGGACGTGGTCGACGGCGTGGGCGCCTTTCTCGAACTGGAGCGGATGGTGCCCGACGACACCCAGGCCACCGTGGTCCAGGAGGAGCTGGCCGCCGTCGTCGCGTCGGTGGGTATCGAGGCCGTGCGCACAGCGGAGACCTACGACTCCCTGGTCCGCGCTGCGCAGATCGACGCGGCCCGCGTGCCGCTCAGCCGGACGGGAGCCGACACCGCCGACATGGCCACCCCGTCGTCGATCGGCCGAACGTGATGCCCTGACGTGGAAGACGCGCCGGGCGACCGGCGGCGCGGCGACCCGCCCCGGGCAGGGCTTGCCGCTGGCCAGCCTGCCGCTGATCCGGCCCTGCCCCACGCCACTGAAGGGGCGTCCCGGCGAACACGGACACAGCGATGTCGGTGCACATGATCCCTCTCTCGCCGCTGTCCGGCTGCGCGACGTGGCCCCCCGCCACCCTGCTGCTCGGGCAGCTCCAACGCAGGCATGCTGTCCGGGATGCGGGGCTGGGTGCGTCGAGGCGAGCGCCTTCGTGACCGCCACCCAAGTCCGAGTCGCGGCAAGTGTCGAATTGACTGCCAGATGTGACGTCCGGCTGTCACAGTTGGAGTGATGCCGTCACAGCCTGACCACCTGGGCTGCGACGTCACGGATTGGATCGAGCCTCGCCGTTGCTGCGACGGCCTACCGTGAGGAGTTCCTGTGCCGGAGGACGCGGCGGTTCTTGACCGCCTCACCGCGGACCTGTTTGACCTTGGTGTCCGGGCGGTGCCGGTTCCCGAGGTTTCTGGGTCGAACACGACGACGGACTGCACGGATGACGGCTGCTCGGCGACGTGCCCGAGCGTAGGCTGCTCGGCCACCTGCAACGACTGCGAGTAGCGGGTCCGCAGGTGCACTCCCGGCTGTTCGCGCCCCTGCCAGGCGCCGTGGTGCTGGCGCGTATTCCGCTGCTTCCGGCACGGGGCGGTGAGGTCGAGGGCCGCTTCCTGGACCCGATCGTGATCGAGGGGATCGCGCTTACCTCCCGCGAGGCCGTCCCCTCTGTCCTTGGTCGTGGCGCGTCCGGTGTCGGGGGTCGGGCGGCGACCGTTCGTGCTTTTGACCGTCGGGCGCGGCTGCGCCCGACCCCGCGAGCGGTGTTCGCCGGCGTTCAGACGGTGGCCGTTGTCGAGCGTGGCTGCACACTGGCCCTCGGCGACGATCACCGTCCCCGCAGTGCCCCGAGTCCGGTGTCGCTGACCGCCCTCGCCCCGAGTCTCCTGGACGTTCCCGGGGTGGTCGAGCGGCTCATGTTCACGACGAACAATCTGATCCGCCGCCGGGGTCAGCGGTTCGAGCACGAGCGGCAGCCACTCGGCGCGGGGGCGCCGCAGCTGATGTCCATCCGCGCGACCGAAGCAAGTGCTCTGATCCTGCGGTCATGCGAGCAGGGGGCCCGGTACAACGCCCTGCTCGCCGCCATGGGCGACCGCTGGTCGGGGGTGCCGGAGTCGACGCTGCGCGGCATGGTCATCGAGATGATCCGTCAGGGGTTCCTGCTGACAGACCTGCTGCCCGTCGACCTGGGCGACGATCCCCTCACACACCTACTGTCCCGCCTGCCCGACGGCTGCGATGTCCGCGGGCCGCTGGAAGATCTCCAGTCCCGCCTGCGTGCCGCTGACCTGCTTCCCCTGGGGACAGCGCCCCGGCGGGCGGCCCTCACCGCCGCGCGGGAGATGTCCGCCCGCATCTGCGGCCAGGACAACCCGCTGTGCGTCGACGTCGCCGCCGACGCCTCTCTGACCCTGCCCCGGGCGCTGCTGGCCGACGCCGCCGAGGCCGTCGGCGTGCTGTGGACGATGAGCGCCACCAAGCCCACGCTCGCCGCCTACCATGCCCGTTTCGTCGACCGGTGGGGCCACAGCCGATCTGTTCCGCTCGTTGATGTCGTCGATCCGGTCGTCGGGTTGGGGGACGACGGCATCGAGACCGGCATCGAGCCCGGGGAGGCATCTCCGGAGCGTCTCTCGATCCTCGCCGCTCTGCTCGGCGACGCGACCGCCCACGGCCAGACCGAAGCCGTCCTGGACGATGCCACCGTGGCCGCGCTCGCGGTTCCCGGCACCGACCTGCCGCCGCCCGGAGCGGAGGCGTATGCCCGTGTGCTCGCCGCCTCGGAGGAGGATCTGGCCGCTGGCCGGCTGCACCTGGCGCTCTATGTCGGTGGTACGCAGGACGCCGGCTCGAGCGCCGGCCGGTTCACCTCGCTGCTCGACGCCGGCCCGCCGCGTGTCGCCGACCCGCCGGAGGGTGCGGTCGTCGCTGAGGTGGTGGTTCGGCCCCGGATTCCGGTGCTGTCGACGATCGCCCCGCCGACCGGTGTCGCCCCACTTCGTATCCCTGTCGGGGTCCCCGTCCGGCCGGGTGATCTGCGGCTTGATGACCTGCTGCTCGTGGCCGACGCTCACCGTCTCACGCTGTGGTCCCGGGGTCGACGGTGTCCGGTTGTGCCGGTGCTGAACTCTCGGATCGGGCCGCGTTACCTGCCGGCGGAGGCCCGGCTGCTGGCGCTGCTGGGCCGCTCCGGCTGTCGGCCGTGGCGTCTGTTCTCCTGGGGGTCGTTGCGGGAGACGGCTTTCCAGCCGCGGGTGCGGTATCGGTCGACGATTCTCGCGCCCGCTCGCTGGCGCCTGCCCACGCGGCTGACGGACGCCGCCCGCAGCACCGCGGCCTGGCCGGCACAGCTGCGAGTATGGCGGACGTCCACGATCCCGCCGCCGCCCACCGTCGTCGTCACCGACGATGACGAACGACGGCTCCCGCTCGACCTTGACGATCCGCGGGACGTGGAGCTGCTGCGCCGCTATGTGCGTCGCGGCCTGCGGGCCGTGACCGAGCAGCCCGGCGGAGACCGCACCATCCAGGACGTCGTCACCGGTCGGTCCGGGCGCCATCTGCTCGAACTCGTCATCCCGCTCGCCGCAACCGTGTCCCGGCCCGCCCCTGCTCGTCCGGTGACCGTGCTGCCCCGGCCAGTGGGCGTCGGGCGGTATCTGCCGGGCGGGCCGTGGCTGTCGCTCGCGATCGGCGCGCCCGCGGCCCAACACGACGAGATCCTCGCCGACCTCGCCAGGCTCCTCCCGGGCCTACGCGCGATGTTCGACCGATGGTTCTGGCTGCGCTACCGCACCCAGGCCCTCGGACCACACCTGCGGATCCGCTTCCACGGCGCCCCGGCCATACTCGGCGGGGAACTCCTGCCCGCACTCTCCCAATGGGGCGCCCAGCTGGTGGCCGACGCTCTCACCAGCGGGTGGAGCGTCGAACCGTACGACCAGGAGATCGAACGCTACGGCGGCCCGCCTGCGATCAAGGCAGCAGAAGACGTCTTCACGGCCGACAGCGACCTGGTCCTCGCCACGCTGAGCGCGACCCGCGAGCCGGACCAGCGGCTCGCCGTGGCCGCGCTGACCGCGGCAACCGTGACCCGCACGCTCGCCGGCGATGATCGCACCGCGCTGGGCCGCCCCCGCCTCGACCGACCCGCCCACCGCCGCCTCGCCGGTCTGCGTCGCCTCGTGCGCGACGCGGCCTGCGAAGGCACGACCGCCCGTCCCCTGTCCGAGCCCGTCTGGGAGGGATACCTCGATGCGCTGCGCGCCTATCACGACCGGCTGCCCGCCGAGCGGCGGGCGGACTGCGCCTCGTCAGTGATCCACATGCATGCCAACCGGCTTCTCGGGGACACAGCGTCCGAACGGATCGCCAGAGTGCTCGCCATTGGCCTGCTCGCCCGCGAGACAGCGTCACGGTGACCAGCGACGGCCTGACGGACGACGCCGCTCGGCAGTGCCTCGCCGTCGCCGAGCGACTGCTACGCCCTGAGACCGTCACCGCGGCCCTCCCGGCCGACGCGGCGGCCAGTTTCGCCGACGGCCTGCCCGGAACGGCGCTGCTCTACGCCCGGCTGGCAGCTGTCCACCCTGACTTCGCGGCTGCTGCGGCGAGCCACTGGACCCAGGCGGCCCGCTGGACTCCGCGAGGCGTCCACCGCACGGGCGTGTTCCACGCCAGCGCGGGCCTGGCAGCCTCACTGATCATCGGCGTGCCCTACCTTCCCGACCCGGCCAGCCACGCGACGAGCACGGCCCGAGCTGTCCGCTGGCTGTCTGCGCAGGCTGTCACCCACGCCGACGAGCACCGTGCCGCCCTCACCCGCGGGGAGATGGGCACGCCGTGGCACGTCTACGACGTCATCACCGGCCTCACCGGAACCGGCAGAGTCCTGCTCGCCGCCCACCACTCGGGACACGCCGCCGCCGAACACGGGCTGCTAGCCGCGCTGACCACCCTCACCATAATGATCAATAGTCGGATCGGTAGCCGCCCCGGCTGGTGGCTGCCCGCGGATCGCCTCCCCGACGCGGTGACCGTGCACCCCTCGGGCGCGGCGACCACCGGCATGGCCCACGGGATCGCGGGCCCGCTCGCGCTCCTCGCCACCGCGCACCTGGCCGGATGCACCGTCCCGGGCCAGCACGACGCCATCACCGACGCCGCCGACTGGCAGCTGCGCTGGCGCGACGAACACACCCGAACCTGGCCTCCACACATCACCGGCGACGACCTCGACGCCGGCCACGCCGCGCCGCCGACCGGGCGCACCGACGCCTGGTGCTACGGCACCCCCGGCATCAGCCGCGCCCTCATGCTCGCTGGCCTGGCTGCCGGACAACCCGCAGTCGAGGACGCCGCCCGCGACGCGCTGTGCCTCTTCGCGCAACGGCCGGGCCGCTGGGACGTCGAAGGGCCGACGCTCTGCCACGGACACGCCGGCGTCCTCCGTGCCGCCAGCGCCATGCGGCACACGGATGTCGCCACGCAGGCCGCCACGGCAGTCACTCAGGCATTTGATCCTGTGCACCGCTTCGGCTTCGCGCACGTCGCCAGGAACGCGACCACCGATCGGCCTGGTTTCCTCACCGGCGCCGCGGGAACGGCGCTCGCTCTTGCCGAGCACGCCGCGTTCCCGGTTCCTCCGGGCCTGGCGACGACCTGGGACGCCCTGCTGCTCCTGTCCTGACACCGCACCGACAGGGCGCGATCAGACCTGGGCGGGTGCCCGCTCGGCCAGTCGGACGAGAACCCGGCTGTCACGCTTGTCGACCGCCAGCAGCAGCCCCGGCGCTTCCGGACGCTCGGTGCCTGCCAGATGCGCCTCGATCCACAGCCGAACACCCTGCCCGCCATCACGGTCCCAGTCACCGATCCGCTCGGCGAGGCGGGCCGCCAGATCGGCACCCTGAGGGCCGTAGCCGCAGGCACCGATCTCGAGGTTGGGCATCTTCACGTCACTGCCAGGAGCCGGCCGGGTCGTGAGATAGGCCAGTGTCCCACCCTCGACAACGCCCATACTTCCCCACGGCCCTTTCGGCGCCATCAGCCGGCCGGCCTCCACCGCGCCCCGGGACACCAGGAGCCGGCAGAAGCCGGCCAGCGTGGCCAGCCAGAAATCGAGATGCTCCGCCCAGCCCCAGGGGACCGCGACCCCAGTCCAGGACACCGCCACAGGATGATTCAACGCGCCGTGCAGCGCCGCCGCGTCCACCGGCCGGTCATCATCGAGCCGGACCACCAGGTCCGGACCGGCACCGACCGCAATGTTCTGCTCGCGCACGGCGCCGATGCCGCGCATCGGCATGAAACCGTCCTCCAGGACCGAGCGGCTTCGCAGCACAGCCCCGTCACGCTCGAAGGCGACCGTCCGGGTAAGCCCGAGGATCCGCATCGGCACCACCAGACGTCCGTCCTCGGCCAGCTGCTCCCACCAGGCCCGTGGCACATCCCAGGCGCCCGCAGTGACCACAATCCGGTCGAAAACCGGCCGTCCAGGCGCACCGGCCATGCCGTCCCCGTGCACGACCGTCACAGCCGCACCCAGACCGTGCAAAGCCGAGCGCGCGGCGGACGCCACGGCTTCGTCATACTCGATAGTCGTCACCGAGCCTGTTGGACCCACGAGATGGGCAAGCAAGGCAGCGTTGTATCCGGTTCCAGCGCCGATCTCCAGAACCCGATGTCCTGGACGGACATCGAGCTTCTCCAACATGCCTGCGACCGTTCCCGGAGCGGACGCTGAACTGACCGGAACCCCATCGCCATCACGGTGGGTCACCACCGGATCCGGCCCATAGGCGCGCTCCAACGACACCTCGGGCACGAACAGGTGCCGCGGCACGGCCCGCATCGCCGCGTCCACTCGGCCGCTGAGCGCCAAGCCCCACGGCCGCAGGCCATCGACCATGGCATCTCTCAGCCTGCCTGCCGCCGCGGTCTCCGCCTTCAAGGTCACCACTCCAATGTAGTCCGTCAGTCTCCGACCGTGTGGCTCGATGGATCACTACCCGAGCGAAGGGCTACCGCGTCTGTCGGTGCGGGAATGTCCATACTGGCGCACCGAAATCCGGTGTCGTCGTCGAGCATGCCAGTAGATGCGTCATTGAAGCGTGAGGGCTCTGCTCGCCGAAAAGGACTGGTGAAAGCGCTGCCTTTGAGGCCGCGACGTCCCGGCTCGGATTCGGTGGCGAGCCATTCCCAGATGTTGCCGCACATGTCGTATGCGCCATAGTGGCTCACACCGCTGTGGTAGCGGTCCACCGGCGTCGTGGAGCCGATGCCGGACTCGCGGAAATTCCCTTTCGCAGTCGTCTCGGAGTTTCCCCATGGATATCTCGTGCCGTATGGGCCGCGGGCGCACTTCTCCCACTGGCGATCCGTGGGCAGTTTCTTTCCGGCCCAGTCGGCGTAGGCCACCGCGTCGTGCCAGGTGACCCAGACCACCGGGTGGCGGGCAAGATCCGGCGGGCATTCGCCCGACGGCCAGTGCCTGGGCGGTCGGTATCCCGAGGAGCTGATGAAGCGTGCGTAGTCAGCGTTCGTTACTGGATGCGCATCCATCCAATAGGAGGGAATCCACAGCTTCTCGCCGGCGGCCCCGGACATGAACTCGCCCTCACCAACGTGGATCATGAGCTTGCCGTCCACAGGGTGGCGTGTCTGGCTGGTGTCGACCTCGCCAACAGGGGCATGGTCATGAGCGCTGGGGGCGCTGCTGATGACCACGCCGATGAGAGTGACGAATCGGTCTCGCACCTCGGGAGGGGAGCRCCGCAAGACCGTGTCCAACGCCTCCTGGTTTACCGGGCGCGGGGTGATGGCCTCGCGACCCGCCTCCCATTTGGAGACCGTGCGTTCGGCGACTCCAAGGTGATGCGCGAAAGCAGTAATACTCATGCGCCTGGCTTCGCGAAGTGCGCGGACCTCGCGCCCGGTCCAACGGATAATGGTGGTCATGGCAGCCTGAGTTACCCCAGTGAATCCAGTTGCACCGCCGCGTATGCGGCGCGTAGCACCTCGTAGATCGGGTGCTCCACCTGAAATTCGACTTTGTCGATAGCGTGGATCGGCCGGACGCCGATCGAGGCATTGGTTGCGAACGCGGCCTGAAATTCACCGAGTGCATCGACGGACACTGGCACAGTTTTGTAGGGTTGGCGTTGCTGCAGGAGGGTCATAGTGACGCCCGGAAGTACCTCGCCATCCGGCCAGACGACACTTTGTCCGTCGTACAGACCGACATTCCACGTCGGCCCTTCGAGAACCTGTTCCTTGCTAACCAGCAGCGCATCGTCGTAGCCGGCTAGTTGAGCAGCCCGGCGCTCACGCAGCGGGCCGAACAACCCCACGTGCTTGACAGCGGGAAGATCGCGGCGGTACTGCCGGCTGCCGAGTCGCAGCGGTGGAAGYGTCGCCGGCGCGGCGGGACGGAACGTGATCCCGATACGCGGCATCAACGGCGCGCCGGGATGACCAAGGTCGAGGCCGGGATCAAAAACGGTGACCCGAACGATGAAGGCTCCCGAGCGGCCCCGAACAGCATCGGCAACCAGGGCCCGCACCCGGTCTGGATCCAAGTCTGCAGCGAAGAGTGTGCGGCAGTCCCGGACGAGCCGATCCAGGTGCAGGGACAGACCGCGTACCCGCCCCTCCTCGACGCGCATCGAGGTGAAATGACCGTAGTTGGTGAGGCCCAGTGCCTGGACCGCGTCGGGCGAGGCGGGCTGACCGTCGAGCTCCATGACCTTGGAGTCTGCCAGCACGTGTGACTGGACGCTGACACTCTCGGCATCAACCGGGCGCCAAGTGCAGTGAAAGGGCAGGGGAAGGTCAGTGCTCGGCCCTGTACCCCCTGGCAGAGCCACGCGACGATCGTGCTGTCGCTGTCACCCCATGTGAGTTCGACGGTCCCGTCGACTGGCATCAGCCGCCGGCTCTGCACCCGCCTGGTCCGCCACGGCGTGGTGCTGGGGGACGCGCTCCCGTGACACWCCTCAAGATGATCGGAACTTGTTCATGCCTCCCTTCTTCGAGGTCGCTCCGCATCGGGGTGGACTTCTGGATCTGGCGCCGCGGAGCGTGGCGCCGTCCGATCTGATCGGTCGGCTGCTCGACGAGGCCGATCGGGTCGGTCTGACCGATGAGCAGATTCGGATGTTGCTGCGGGTGCAGCGTGACTACCGGGCTGCTCTGCACGCACTGGATGTGGAGATGGCGCTGGCCGCCCACGAGGTGCGTCTGACCCCCGAGGCGTTGGCTCCGCAGCGGCAGGAGGAGCGGCGGGTGGTGTTCCAGCGTCGCGGCGAGCTGTTCGCGCACCGGGAGATCGTCGCGGACGAGGCGATCGTGACGGTGTTCGAGCTGCTCACCGACGCGCAGGCCGCGGCGCTGATGGCCGTGTACGGGGAGGAGGTGACCGCGACGTTGACGGCGCTGGCGCCGATGCTGGTCGCGGCGCTCGGCCCGCGGTACACGCTGATGGCCGACGACGGCGACGGGCCGCGGGAGGTCGCCCCCGACGGGCTGATACCAACGGCGGTCCCACGGTCCTTCACGGACGACGTGCAGGCCGCGCGTCATCTTCCGGTTCTGCGGTGAGGGGCCGGCGGTGACGGAGCAGGGATGGGCGTCGCCTCCTGCCGCGCAGGTGTCGCCGGTGGATTTGCAGATGGATCGGCCGCATGCGGCGCGGATGTACGACCTCCTGCTGGGTGGTAAGGACAATTTCCCCGCGGATCGGGAGGCGGTCGAGGCGGCGGTGGCGGCGTTTCCGCATCTGCCGGCGGCGGCCCGGCAGAACCGGGCGTTTCTGCACCGGGCGGCGCGGCTGGTCGCACAGTGCGGGGTGCGGCAGTTCTTCGATGCTGGCACGGGTATCCCGACGTCGCCGAACCTGCACGAGGTCGTCCAGGCCGCCCTCCCGGACGCCCGCATCGTCTATCTGGACAACGATCCGATCGTGCTGGCCCATGCCCRCGCGCTGCTCACGAGCAGCCCGCAGGGCCGCACCGCCTACCTGGACGCGGACCTGCGCGACGTCGAGCGGATCCTGAGCGCGCCGGAGCTCGTCGACACGTTGGATCTCACCCGGCYGGTCGCGCTCTCTCTGATCGCGATCCTGCACTTCGTGGGAGACGAGGATGACCCGTATGGCATTGTGCGGCGGCTGGTCGAGCGGCTGCCGTCGGGGAGTCACCTCACGATCAGCCATGCGGCGGGCGATCTGAATCCCGAGGTGGAGCGGGCGGCGGAGGTGTACCGGCAGCGCGGCGTCGCCATCCACCCCCGGTCGCGCTCGGAGATCATGAGGTTCTTCGACGGGTTGGAACTGGTCGGACCCGGGCTGGTGCCGGTGCAGCGCTGGCACCCGGACGATCTCGGTCTTGCAGCCGTGCCCGACGCGCAGGTCAGCGCCTACGGCGCGGTCGCCGCCAAACCATGATCCGCACACCTCGGATCCTGATGCTGCTGCCGGCGGGAGGCGTGCCGCTGCTGTCGGGTGTCCTCGCCTCGACAGGGCGGGCCGCGCAGGTCGTGGCGGTGGTGCCGTCGCTCGGCGAGGCCGAGTCAGACGGTGGTGGGGCGGGTCGGGTGGTGGCGGACCTGCGGGTGGGGTTGCCCGTGGCCGATGGCGCGGTGGACATGGTCGCCGGCTATGGGATCCACCCCGCGGATCCCGCGCTGCTGGTGGACGAGGCGCGTCGGGTGCTCGCTGCGGGCGGGCGGATCGTGTTCCGCGTCGAGCTGGGGCATCTGCGTCATCACGGCTGTGATCTGCCTGGTCTCAGCAGCGAGGAGGTGGGGCGGGTGGCGCGGGCGCTCAGCGAGGCGGTGGAGGTGCAGACCCGTCACGGCTGGGAGGCCATGCACGCCGTGATGGACACCGGCCGGGCGGGCCTGCAGTCCGAGGGCGCCGAGGTGATCCACATGACGGAGCGCCTCGACCACCGGGGCGTCGAGGCGTACCTGCGCACGGCGACACCCGTGGCGCCGGCTCCGTTCGCCGCTGTGCGGTCCTCTCTCGACGAGCGTGCGGCGCGCCGCTACCGGGCTGCCTGCCACCGGGCCGTCGATGTGCACGGCGCGTTGACGTTACGCACGCCGATGGTCTGCATGCGGGCCCGGCGGCTGCCGTGAACAGCGACGGTGGGCCGGTGGGGCAGCGCCGCGCGGGCTACAACCGGATCGAGGTACGCGCGGCGGTGGCCGGGGCCGTGAAGCACCCGGCGGAGCTGGTCCGTGCCGTCGTCGCGGCGGCCCGCCGCCGACCGGCCCGGGCCGTCTGGGACGACCTCCACAACATCGAGGACGGGGGGTTGTTGTGGGTGTCCACGGCGGACAAGGTCCGGCCCGGTACGCGCATGCGGATCGAGAGCCACGACGGGACCAGTGCGACCGCGACCGTGACGGGCACGTTCCTGCGCGTGCGCGTGGACCCGAATACCGGTACCGGGGGCCCGGAAAAATGATTGATCTTCATACGCATACGACGGCGTCGGACGGCGCGTTGATGCCGCAGGAACTCGTGGCCCACGCCGCCGCGGCCGGGCTGCGGGTCCTCGCCATCACCGACCATGACACGACCGGCGGGATCGAGGCCGCGGCGGCGGCGCTGCCCGCGGGGATGACGTTGGTGCCCGGGGTGGAGATCTCCTGCCGCGCGCAGGTCGCAGGACGCGCCCGGGAGGTGCACCTGCTCGCCTACCTGACCATGCGGGAGGACCGGGCGCTCGCGGACCTGCTCGGCCGTATCCGGGACAGCCGGGAGCTGCGGGCGCGACGGACCGTCGGTCTGCTGCGCGCCGAGGGTCATCCGATCGAGTGGCCGCAGGTGGCGCAGGTGGCGGGCGGCGCGCCGGTCAGCGGACGGCATCTCGCGGCGGCGATGGTCGCCGCGGGCATCGTGAGCTCAGTCGACGATGCGTTCGGCCGGGACTGGCTCGGGGGCCCGTTTCACGCCCCGCTGTGGCGGCCCGAGGTCACCGAGGCCCTGACCGTGGTCCGTGGCGCCGGGGGCGTCGGGGTGCTCGCGCACCCGTGCGCGCCGGACGGCGCCCCGCTGTCCGTGGAGTTCGTGGCGGACCTGGCCGCGCGGGGGCTCGTCGGCATCGAGGTCGACCATCCCGACCACGACGAGGACGCCCGGCGGCGGCTCCGCTACCTCGCCGACGAGCTGACCTTGCTGCCGATCGGGTCGAGCGGCTTCCACGGGCCCGATACCTCGCGGATCGGGTCCGACACAACGACACCGCAGGTGTACACGCGGCTCCTCGCCCACGCCAGCGGCAGCACACCGATCCGCGGATGAACGCCCGGTGGAGATGGCGGGTTGTCGACCTGGACGACGGCGAGCGGTGGGAGGTGATGGACCCGGCCGTGCGCGCGGACGTGGAGGAAGCGGGTCGGGCGGGCTGGGGGCTGGTCTGCGTCGCGGCTGGCCTGGGCGCCGCCCTCCTCCTGCCCATGATCGTCTTGCGGTAGTGGGACGGCCGCTCCGCCTGTTGCCCCTGCGGGCAGAGCGGCCTCACGCCAGAGAAAGGGGGGAGTGATGGCGGACACCGACACGCAGGGTCGGGGGCGGCTCGCGGGCCGGCCACCTCTACCGGGACCGAGAGGAGGAACCGGGATGACGCCCACCGGGGCGGGGCTTGTGGTCGCGGTGTGTGTGGCGATGGGGCTGGTCTATGCGTGGTACGCGGACCTGATCCGCCAGGCCCGACGGGAGGGCTACCACCGCGAGATCCGGATCGCACTGATCGCGGGCGCGAAGAATACGGTGATCCTCTGGACGCTCGTCGCCTGTGTCTGGGTGCTGGTGCTGCGATGAGGGTGTACGCGGTCGATATCGGCGCCTCGGCGATCAAACAGGCGATCGTGGACACCGGCCCGCCCAGCCGGATCGTCACCGCGCTGCCCACGCTGCGGCTTCCCCCGTCCCCGACCTTTCACGCGGTGCAGGAACGGATCCTCACGGCGCTGACCGGCGCGGCCGACGTCGAGCAGGTCGCGATCGCCACCCCCGGCGCGATCGACGCCGACGGGACAGTCGTGCGGGCCGGGGCCATCCAGGGATACACCGGCATCCAC
>NZ_MRUJ01000077.1:0-19187 GCF_002099325.1 Frankia sp. KB5
GTCGCCGCGGGCATCGTGAGCTCAGTCGACGATGCGTTCGGCCGGGACTGGCTCGGGGGCCCGTTTCACGCCCCGCTGTGGCGGCCCGAGGTCACCGAGGCCCTGACCGTGGTCCGTGGCGCCGGGGGCGTCGGGGTGCTCGCGCACCCGTGCGCGCCGGACGGCGCCCCGCTGTCCGTGGAGTTCGTGGCGGACCTGGCCGCGCGGGGGCTCGTCGGCATCGAGGTCGACCATCCCGACCACGACGAGGACGCCCGGCGGCGGCTCCGCTACCTCGCCGACGAGCTGACCTTGCTGCCGATCGGGTCGAGCGGCTTCCACGGGCCCGATACCTCGCGGATCGGGTCCGACACAACGACACCGCAGGTGTACACGCGGCTCCTCGCCCACGCCAGCGGCAGCACACCGATCCGCGGATGAACGCCCGGTGGAGATGGCGGGTTGTCGACCTGGACGACGGCGAGCGGTGGGAGGTGATGGACCCGGCCGTGCGCGCGGACGTGGAGGAAGCGGGTCGGGCGGGCTGGGGGCTGGTCTGCGTCGCGGCTGGCCTGGGCGCCGCCCTCCTCCTGCCCATGATCGTCTTGCGGTAGTGGGACGGCCGCTCCGCCTGTTGCCCCTGCGGGCAGAGCGGCCTCACGCCAGAGAAAGGGGGGAGTGATGGCGGACACCGACACGCAGGGTCGGGGGCGGCTCGCGGGCCGGCCACCTCTACCGGGACCGAGAGGAGGAACCGGGATGACGCCCACCGGGGCGGGGCTTGTGGTCGCGGTGTGTGTGGCGATGGGGCTGGTCTATGCGTGGTACGCGGACCTGATCCGCCAGGCCCGACGGGAGGGCTACCACCGCGAGATCCGGATCGCACTGATCGCGGGCGCGAAGAATACGGTGATCCTCTGGACGCTCGTCGCCTGTGTCTGGGTGCTGGTGCTGCGATGAGGGTGTACGCGGTCGATATCGGCGCCTCGGCGATCAAACAGGCGATCGTGGACACCGGCCCGCCCAGCCGGATCGTCACCGCGCTGCCCACGCTGCGGCTTCCCCCGTCCCCGACCTTTCACGCGGTGCAGGAACGGATCCTCACGGCGCTGACCGGCGCGGCCGACGTCGAGCAGGTCGCGATCGCCACCCCCGGCGCGATCGACGCCGACGGGACAGTCGTGCGGGCCGGGGCCATCCAGGGATACACCGGCATCCACTGGCCCACCCTGCTCGCCGGCTTCTTCCCCGACCTACGCGGGCGGGTCCACGTCGTCAACGACGGCGCCGCCGCGACCTGGGCGGAGTACCAACGGCGCGGGCACACCGGGACCCATGTCCACTTCGCGCTCGGCTCCGGGATCGGCGGCGGCATCGCCCTCGGCGGACAGCTCGCCCTGGGCACACCTCCCGGCCCGGCCGGCCTCGGCCACATTCTCGTCGACCCCGCCAGCACGGTGCGCTGCTCGTGCACCCGTACCGGCTGCGTGGAAACCCTCGCCGGAGCGCGGGCCGTGCGCCGCGGCTACCAGCCGTCGCCGCCCGCCGCGCCCCGGCGTACCTCTCCGACCGCGCGGACAAGGGTCCCGACCGTGGCCGAACTCGTCCACAAAACCCAACACGGCGACCTTGCGGCCCGGCGCACGTTCGATGCCGCCGGCTACTGGCTCGGCACCGCCGCCGCTACCGTCCTGAACATCCTCGCCCCCGACGTGATCACCATCGGAGGGGGGCTCGCGCAAGCCGCCGCCAGCGCGACCGGCCCGGACAGCGGTTACCTCGACGCCGCCCAGCAGGCGCTACGGCAGCGCGCGGTGCCCCGCCTGGCCGACCGGGCCGTTCTCACCCCCGCCGCCTACGGACCGGACGGACCACTGATCGGCGCCGCCCTCCTCGCCACCTCGGACCGTGACCTGTGATCAACGAACAGCAGGCACGGGACATCGCCGTGAAAATGCTCGACAGGCCCGCCGACGACCCGCAGCAGCCCTGGAGCCTCCAGGAGTTCCCCCAAGGCTGGTTGATCAACGAGACGGCTCACCTGCGTGAAGAGCACGCGGGCGTCGTCGGGCGGGTCATCGAACGGGATACCGGCCGCGTCATGTGCTTTCCGTCGCGGGTCCCGCCCTCCCGGATCCTGACCGACTACAACGCCATCGTGGCCAAGGGGTCTCCGCGCACACCGCTGTGACGGAGCGGTGTGTCGCAGACCGACACGGTCGACGCCGCCACGAACCTCACCGACCACCGAGACACAGCGATCACAAGGGAAGGCGACAGGTGATCGACCAGACACGGGCCCGCGCCATCGCCACCGCCATACTCGGACGGCCCAGCGACGACGTGAAATGGCCCTGGAACCTCATCGCGTTCCCCGAGGGCTGGCTCATCGACGAGACCAGCCACCTGCCCGGCGACTACGCCGGCGCCCTGGGACAGGTCGTCGAAAAAGACACCGGACGCATAAGAATATTCCCGTCCTACGTCCCGACCTACCGGATCCTCACGAACTACCAGACTCTCGCCGGTGAAGGGTACACGGAGGGGACAGTGATAGACGCGGACAAAGCCCGGACGATCGCATTCGCCCTGCTAGGACGGCCGGAGAATGACCCTGAAAGGCCGTGGGGTCTCCGCGAGTTCCGCGAGGGCTGGATCATCGACGAAAACGGGTACCGCGGAGCCGATTTCGTCGGCTCCCTCGGGCGGGTGATCGAGAGGTCTTCCGGAAGAATTTTGAGTTTCCCGTCCCGCGTACCCACCGACCGGATCATAGGGGAGTACGACGCCGTCGTCGGAAAAGCGACGGTCGTCGCACCACCTCAACGCTGATCGACGCGGCGAAGGAGACCTCATGTCACACGCGGGCGGCTCCCGCGGCGGCGATGCGCACCGATGGATGATCATCCTGGTGGCTGGTACAGCGGTCACCCTGCTCGCGTTGCTACCGCCATGGTCACCGGCGTCGCCGTGGCGTGCACCGGCGCGGCTGGGCTCGTGCACGATCGTCTCCCTCTACGCGCCGGACGGGCACGACGCCTACGAGCAGGACCTCCGCCGCCGTATCAGACGCGCCTATCCAGCCACCACCGTGCGCACCGACGCCACCGACGATGACGCGGAAACCCTACGCCACCTGGCGTCGAGCGCCGCACCGTGCACCGCGGCGATCAGCCAGATGAGCACCCTCGCACAAGCCCGCGACGGCATCGGCATGTTTGCCCGCGTCCCGGTCAACGATCTGCGCATCCTGGTCCCCGTCCTGCGGGACGACACCGGCATCCCTGACTGGCTACTCATCAACAAGAAAGCAGATACCCACCTAATCGCCTACCTCGAAGAATAGGCGGGCACTATTGACCGACGAGGGTGGGGAGACGCCTGGAAGGATCCAAGGCGTGAGCCAGACCGAAGCCGACGCCGACAAGGAAACGACCGATCCGCCGCCTCACCTTGGGCGGCCGGTGACCCTGAAAGGGAGGACCACATGTTGACGGTGATCTCGCGGAATCTTGCCGGGGGAGGTCTGGCCCGCACTGGCGGAACGCATCGGCACTCACCGGCCGGATCTCCTGCTGCTCTAGTTTTCCGACCGCCGCCGCCGCCGATTCCTGCGCCGCTGGGATTCAGCGTAGCGGACATGTCCGTGACGCTGTGGGATGTTGAGCGTGTCCCCGGCATTGTTGCCGACGCGTGTATTACGTGACCCGCGCGATCGGGCGAGTTCCAGAGTCTCGATCAGGTGTTCATCGCGGTCTGATCCAATTGGGCTAAACATGGAACTTCCGCGGCGCATCGTCGCGGACCCGCACGGAAGGGGAATCGTCAGATGGCTCGGGTTCGGTTCGCGACGTACAACACGCTCAACTCGTTCGAGTCCGACAGTGCGGACGAGCAGGAGCGCTACGGACGAGTCGTCGAGGTCATCCGCGGTCTGGATGCGGACGTGGTCGCGGGCCGTCCTGGAGATCTTCGGGATCGAGCCGGATGCGCTCAACGACGACCGGTGCGGCCGGGCGTTGGAGGCGCTGGCCGAGCAGGCCGACGCCGCCGTCGGCGCGATCGCCACGCGGGCGATCGCGGTGTTCGGCCTCGACGTCTGCGAGATCCACTGGGACCTGACCAGCATGTCCGTGTTCGGGGCCTACGACCAGGCCGACCCCGCCTACGCGACCCCGAAACCCGGCCGGCCGAAGGACCACCGCTTCGACCTCAAGCAGGTCCAGGCAGGCTTCGCGACCTGCGCCGACGGCGCGGTCCCGCTGCTGACCCGCCTCTACGATGGCGGCGCCGCCGAGATCTCCCAGGTCGAGGGCGCCCTGCGCGCCCTGCGTGAGCTCGCCGGGCCGCGCCGGTTCCTGCTCGTCGGCGACAGCAGCGCGATCGACGCCGCCGGCGCGACCTTCGTCGCCCCGGCCCCGCGGACCATCGTCGGGCTGGCCGCGCTCGCGGCGCACGACCCGGCCACCGCCACGATCGTCGACTGGGCGCCCCAGCGCGAGAAGGACAGACTGTTCCACCAGCGCGACGTCCACCGGGTCGTCGAGGGGTCCACGACCCTGCGCGGCCCGAAGACCGGCGACCCGCCGTTCACGACGCGCACCGTGTTCTCCCACTCGCCGCGGCGCGCCGCGGCGTCCGCCGCACGCAGGCAGAAGCAGATCGACAAGGCGCGCGCCGCGCTCGTCGTGCTGCACCGCAACCTTGGCACCCACTACTACCGCGACGAGGCCGCCGTCCACGCCCGCGTCGAGAAGATCACCAGCGAGTGCCGGGTCGGGGCCTGGCTACGCACCCACGTCGACGCCAACCCCGACACCGGCAAACCGCTGCTGACCTGGTACTTCGACGAGGCGGCCCTGGACCTGTCAGCGAAGGCCGACGGCTGGTTCGCGCTCCTGACCAACCAGAGCCTCGCCGACAAGGACACCGCCGGGGTCTTCGTCGACTACAAGGGCCAGGAAGCCTCCGAACGGCGCCACAGCGCGTTCAAGGGCCCCCTCGCGGTCAACCCGTTCTACCTGGAGAACAACCAGCGGATCCACGGACTCCTGCACGTCGTCGGCCTGGCACTGCTGCTGTTCTCGCTGATCGAGCGCGAGGCCCACCGCGCCGCCGGCCCGACCGGCACGGTCGCCGGCCTCTACGCCCGCCGCCCGGYCAGGCCCACCGGCCGACTCATCCTCGAAGCCCTCGCGGACCTACGCCTCGTGCCCGCCCACGACGGCCAGCCCGCCTACATCCCCCGGCCCACCCCGCTCCAGCAACGCGTGCTCGATCTCCTCGGAGTCGACCTGACCAAACCCCCGTGATCAAGAAAACGTGCTGGTCAAAGACCTAAACCGAACGTACGGAGTACAGGTGATCAGCCATGGATCGGCAGCGTAGTCCCCCGACGGGACGCGGAACGGTGGCTCCAATCCCCACGACCTGCTCGGCCGCGCGCCGATCTGCAGGATCAAGCCGGTCAGGGCTCGTCCGCGCCCGCCGCGTTTTCAGGGATTTCGGGCAGCCAGGTGCCGGCGCGGGCTGCTTCGAGCTGTGTGCGAGTCAGGACGGTTCCGTGGGGAAGCTTGATCGCGGTGAGGTTTCTGAGGGGCTCCGGCGGGGACGTGGACAGGTCGGCGCCAGGGGCTGTGATGTCGTCGAGCAGCCTGTCAATCATGGTGGCGAGGCAGCGAGGACCGGTACCGCCGTAGCCCCAACTGATTCCGCAGTATGAGTCCTGGGGGGCCGGATATAGCGTTCCGTCGGCGGTTCGGACCCAGATGGGTGCGTCGAAGACGAGTTCTGCGAGCGGGCTCGTCGCGGGGAGCCGCTGGGGGCTCGCGAGAACGAACCGATCGCCGTCGCCGGTGCGGCGGCGTAGTACAGGTGCGTCGGTCTCCGGGTCGATGAAGGCATCGCCGTCCCTCGCATCAAAGATCTCGAATGCGGCGGTTCGGGCGCAGTGCTGGAGGCGGCGTGCCCATTCGGCGACGTGCGGCCGGGACGGATCGGCCTGCTCAAGCTGCCCGAAAGGCAGGTCTCTGCCCGAGTCCCATTTCCTCAGTTCGCGCACGCAGTGCTGTGCGAGGGTGTCTTCGCGGCTGAGCACGTCGAGCCATCCCGCCCGCCGTTGGTGAACATCGAGATCKTCACGCTCGGCTGCCGGGACGAGCATGGGTCGCGCGGCAACGACGACGGTGTCCGCCTTGGTGCCGTCGGCGAGGGTCTCGAGGTCGCCGAGCGCCGCGGAGACAGCGCGGTGAGCGCAGGTACGGGCAAGGTTCATCAGCGTTCGCGCCGCCGGATGGTCATCCTCGTAGCTGGCCGCCAGCTTGAGGAGCGCGGCGATGTCGAGGTCGGCACTCGCCGGGCTGATCACAGTACCCTGATCGGTAGCCCAGTTTAGCATCAGCTGTGGAATCCGTAGCGTGATCGGCCAGTACGGAAGCGGCCGTCCCACGGCCTGGGCCAAGGTCCGCCACCCGATCTCACCATCGCCGCCGAGGTCCGTGACAGCAGGTCCGGTGATACCGAAGTCCCATTCCATCGCGGCGATCCCCGCGGCGTCAGGAAGTTCTGCGCCGATACCTTCAAGCTGATAGGTACGGCCTGACAGCGGCCACACGACGTACAATCTACCGRCAGTCGTCTCCCATCCCTGCGCAATCGCATCGCCTGCTGATAACTGTCGCGCGCCGAGGTAGGCCGCCGGGTTCTGCGCGGGTGGCCAGAACCGGATGGGCACGCGAGAGGACAAGCCGACAGCAAGATCCGCCGCCCACGAATAGACGCTTTCCTTTGTCCAATACGAGGTGCCGTCTTTCGCGGTGTGTGGTGCGGCAAAGAGTCCGGTTCGGGCTCGCAACCACAGCCACCATCGCGAGACGTTGAGTAGTTGCGCGCAGCTCTTCAGGTCCAGCAGTTCATCTTCGGATGACGGTGTCATGGCATCCCCGTGATAGCTCACTCAAGACCGTTCCAGCTCATAACGGTAACGCGGTCGATAGGCCCGAAACAGGTGGATCCGCATATTCATCCCGTCGGGAGGTGGGCAGGCAGGAGGCGCGGCCCATCCCAGGGCGCGGTCGACAGTGTGCCGCCCGCAGCTCGGCGCTGCCATCGGACGCCGCTGCCGGCCGGCGGACTGGTCGCCGGTCACGTCCAGCGGGGTGGTGTACGGAGAGTGACTCCGCGTGATCTGGGTTGAGGTTATGCGGTGAGAGCTTCGGGTGCCACGATCATCTCGGGTGTGTCGTGGGGTTCTTGTGTGGGGTCGCATTTGCCGAGGATTTCGAGGCCGATGTAGCGGTGGGTTTCGATCCACTCGTCGTGTTGTTCGGCGAGGACGGCGCCGACGAGGCGGATGATGGCGCCGCGGTCGGGGAAGATGCCGACGACGTCGGTGCGGCGGCGGATCTCCTTGTTGAGGCGTTCCTGCGGGTTGGAGGACCAGATCTGCTTCCAGATCTCCCGCGGGTAGGTGGTGAAGGCGAGCAGGTCGGCTTTCGCGTCGGAGAGATGCGTGGCGGYCCTGGGGAGTTTCTCGGCGAGGGCGTCGACGACCCGGTCGAACTGGACGGTAACCTCGTTCGCGTCCGCCTGATCGAAGATCGTCCGGACCAGTGTGGCGACCCAAGGCTGCGACGTCTTTGGTGTGAACGTGAGCAGGTCTCGCAGATAATGCGTCCGACATCTCTGCCACGACACGCCGGGCAGTGTCGCGGCGACCGCGTTGACCAGGCCGCGGTGGGCATCGGAGGTCACCAGGCGCACGCCGGACAGGCCGCGGGCGACCAGGCYGCGGAAGAACGCCAGCCAGCCCGCGCCATCCTCGCTGCTCACGACCTCGAGGCCGAGGATCTCCCGGTGCCCGTCGCCGTTGGCGCCGACGGCGAGCAGGCAGTGGACGTTGACCACACGGCCGTCCTCGCGGACCTTCATCGTCAACGCGTCGGCCTGCACAAACCGGTACGGCCCTGCGTCCAAAGGTCTCGAGCGGAATGCCTCGACCTGGCCGTCGAGATGCTTCGCGAGCTCCGAGACCAGCGATTTCGAGATGTGCGCGACGCCAAGCTGCTCGACGAGCTTGTCCACTCTTCTCGTGGATACTCCGAGGAGATAGGAGGTGGCGACCACCGAAATCAGCGCCTGCTCGGCGCGACGGCGCCGGGTCAGGAGCCAGTCCGGAAAATACGATCCCTGGCGTAGTTTCGGGATCGCCAGCTCGATCGTCCCGGCCCGGGTGTCCCACTCGCGCATACGATAACCGTTGCGGCGGTTCGCTCTTTCCGGAGATACCTCCCCGTATTCGGCGTTACAGATCCCGTCGACCTCGGCGCCCATCAACGTCTCCGCGAACGCCTTCACCATCGAGCCCAGCAGGTCCGGACTCGCTGCCATCAGCTCCTTGCCGAACGACTCCGCGTCGGTCACAGTCGGACGCACGGCCATCGCGTTGCTCCTTCTCGAGTGCTTAGCGGTTTCTCGAAGGATCACGCGGTGGTCGCTCTACGTCACGGACCGCCGCTCCGGCGAGTCGCTAGATCGTTGCTCTTCGTACACCACGTCCGTGGACTCCACTTCGTCCAGCGTTCATGGAGTGTCCGACGGTTCTTCGTGAACGCTGAGGAAGCTTGATCATAGTGGTGCCCTGAGAGGATTCGGTGAAGCATCGGAAGATCGCAACTGCAGGTGTCCCGCTCCAGCGGCTCAGAGGACCGATGCTGTATGCGTACATCGTCGGGTAAAGTGCCAGGTCAGCAAGTGTCCGCCCCGCACGCGCGGGGATCATCCCCCGGTGATGAGCGACCCGACCACGGGGATGCTGTCCGCCCCGCACGCGCGGGGATCATCCCACGACCGTGTCGGCGCTCACCGCGCAGCGGATGTCCGCCCCGCACGCGCGGGGATCATCCGGACGAGTCACGAGCACTAGGCGGCCCTGGGGTGTCCGCCCCGCACGCGCGGGGATCATCCCCCCACCATCCCGAACCCGGCCAGGGTGTGGGGGTCCGCCCCGCACGCGCGGGGATCATCCCGACCTGCGTCCACCCGGACGGCGTGCCCGGTGGTCCGCCCCGCACGCGCGGGGATCATCTCCTCGGTGTTTCTGCGACGTGCGCTGAGCTGGCTCGGCGCGGCCGGGGTACCGGTGGTGCTGCTGTCCGCGACGTTGCCGGCCGCCGCGGCACCGTGCGGCGGCAGCACCGCGATGCGCTGGCACCCCGACCACGGCCGGTCGGTGATCCTCTACCGCGACGCAGACGCCCCCTCGGTGCACATGGCGTTCTGGGGACCAGCCTTGCTGTTTCGTTCCGGCGGCTACTGGTGGGACGGTTCCAGTTGGTACCGGCCCTGTCAGGTGTGGGACCCCGCGAGCGAGGTCTACGTGCGCCGGGTCGTGCCGGCAGCGACGATCGTCAGCGCCGCGGACCTCCTCGACGCCGACACGGATCCAGACGCTGGGGTGATGCTGGCGATCGAGGACGTTGTCCTCGACGCAGGCCGAAGCACCACCTGGCTGAACGATCTCGCCGGCTGGGCGGCGCGCCGCTCGCCTGACACCCGGTCGCTGTCGGACTGTGTGGTGCGGGTCGCCGCACCGGAACTCACCGGCGACCAGCTTGTCAGCCAGGCCGAACTCGCCGACATCGCCGGCATCGCGTCCTCCACCCTGCGCGCCTACATCGCCCGCGATGAAGGAGAGGTCCCTCTGMCACAAGCCAACGTCGGAGGACGCAGCGTGTGGTCGCGGCCGGTCGCCCAAGACTGGGCCGAACGCCGACGCCGCTCGTCCGAAGGCATCGAGGAAACGATGAAGACGACCCGCAACGGTGCGTCACAGCCGCCGGGAGTCATCGAGGTCTGGAACCGATATGCGAAGAGCTTCATGTCGGCGTTGTGGGACAACCCCAACCGGCGCCGGCGCTGGGCCCTGCGCTGGCGCACCGAGCCGGCCGTTCGTGACCTCGCCGAAGATCTCAGCTGGTACGTCGCAGCCGACCTGACCGGCGACAACCTCATCCCCTTCAGCGACCTCGCAGCCACGATCACCCACGCCATCCTCGACGAGTTCGTCTCCGGGAAGGAACTCGACGCGAACCTCACTCATATCTCCCGAGGCGAAGCCTGCTCCTACGGGATCAGTATTCCGATCGCGCGCATGCTCGACTGGCTCATCCGCCACCGCCCCACCCTCGCCGCCTCCACCATCGCCTCGGTGATCGGCGAAGCCGAACGACGGGGCATCCCCCGCCCTGTCAGCGAGGAATCGATCCGCTCGGCCGTGAACCTCGATGGAGCGCTCGACCACGACGATTACAAGACCTACTTCGAACGCACCCTGACCCCTGCGGACAGCTGATCAGACGGCCGAGACTTCCCCTGATCGAAGGGAAACCTCGGCGGGTGCGACGAGCACAGCCCGCCCTCTGGTCCGCGCCGCGCCCGCGCGGCGGGCCACGGGCGGGTGGCTGTGGTCTTCCGCGGCCCCAGCCGTCCGACCGCCGGCGGTCAGCTGGTCAGCTCTTCTGACCGGTGGCCGTCAAGATCTGATTCGCTGGGGCGGACACCGGCAGCCGGTGCCGCCACCACAGCCGGATCCCGCTTAGCAGCCCGCTGCGCGGCCGCGATGGCGAGCGCACATTCCGCGGCCACGCCGGGATCTGTCCGTCGCCGGTCAGTTCGTGGCCGTCCGTGGGCACGTACGGTCCAGACCCTCTCGATACGTGGACGTCCGAGACCGCGGTGATCCGCGTTGCCGAGGCCGTGTCAGCGAGTCTTGATGTGCGCGTGATGGTCCGAGTGCGTGGGGACGTTTCGCAGGAACCTTGTGGGGAACTCAGGGCGAAGCCTCGCGGCCATGGAGAACGAGATCTTCGCGGGCTCGGCGCCCGCTTTGTGTCTGCCGCGGGCGGCGTCGCCGGCGCTTCACCGGTGGCTGCGGGATTGGGCGGCCTGGTCGCGGAGCCGGCAGGCGTTGGCGGCCGTGCACCGCTGGCGGGCTGCGTCGTCGTTGATGGCGCCGCTGGCGGACATCGATGAGGTCGTGGACGGCTGCGGCAGCGACACGTCGGTTCAGGCGCCGCTGGCAGACCAGCGGCTGCTGTTCCTCATCACCGAGGCCGTCGGCGGAGACGCCGACGCGGCGCATGTCGTGCTGGCGAGGATGATGCCGGCCCTGGTGTCCAAGGCCTCCGCGCACGCCCGGCGCGGCCACCGGCAGTTCGACGCCCTCTACACCGAGCTGATCTCGTCGGCGTGGATCGTCATCACCACCTATCCGGTCGAACGCCGCCCGGGCAAAGTCTGGATCAACATCCTGCTGGACACCGAGCAGGCGGTGTTCGGCCGGCCCCGCCTGGCGGACCGCATCACCGTGCCGATGACGTCCCCGCTGCTCGCGGACCGCGCCCTGCCGGTCTTCGCCGACCACCGCGACCCGCTCGAGGAGCTGCTGGAGCTGCTCGCGGCCGCCCGCCGCGCCGGCCTGTCCCCGTCCTACCTGCAGCTCCTGATCGATCTCGGCGTGCACGGGCTGAGCACCCAGGACATCGGCGACCGCGACGGCGTGACGGACCGGGCAGTTCGGATGCGCCGCGGCAGAGCGATCCGCGACCTGACCACCCTGCTCGACATCCCCTCCCCCAACCCGCCACCCCCGACCCGACGGCTCCCAGCCACGCGATCCTCCGGCCGGCAGCCCACCCTGGCGGGCGCGGCATGACCGGCCAGCGCGGCAACAGCCCCGCCGCGGGCCTCGGGATCGACGGGGAGATCGCGCTGGTCGCCGGGATCATCCTGCTCTGCCTTCTGAGCGGCGGTGTCTGGGCCGGTGCGCAGCTCGCCGCCCTTCTGCTCGGCGCTCACCACACCCTGCACATCAGTTTCGCCGACCTGATGTCGGCGCTGCCGCGCCTCGCGGCCGACCCATCCCGACCCGCCCGCGCCTGGCCGCCCCCTGCCACCCGCCAGCTGCCCGGGCCGGTCGGATACTGGACGCTGACCGCGCTGCCGCTCGCCGCGGTGTGCCTGTTCTGCGGATGGGCCGCGACCATGCTCGTCACCGGCGTCGGCGTCACCCGCCGGCGCCGGCTCGGCATCGACCCAGAAGCCCGCTTCGCCCGCCCCACCGACCTGCTGCCCCTGTGGGTGTCCGGGCCGACCCGCGGCAGGATGGTCCTCGGCCGCCTCGGCCCCGGCCAACGCGCCCGCCTGATCGCCACCGAAGACTCCTCCCGCCCCCTCGACCGCGCCGTGCCCCGCTGGCGCACCCGCCGAGCCGGGCGGCGCCGCGGCCAGCGCGGCACCACGATCGTCATCGGCCCCTCCCAGTGCGGCAAGACCGCGGCGCTCGCGATCCCCGCGATCCTGGAATGGGACGGCCCGCTCATCGCCCTGTCCGTCAAGAACGACCTGCTCGGCGCCACGATCGAACGCCGCCGCCGCGTCGGCCACGTCGCCGTGTTCGACCCGACCCGCGCCACCGGACAGCCCACCGACGCCTGGTCCCCCCTCGACGGCGCCCGCACGCTGGCCGGCGCGCGGCGCGCCGCCCGCTCCCTGGTCAACGCCACCGCCTGGACGTCCGGCAGCTCCAGCGACATGGGTTTCTGGACCGCCGCCGCCGAAGATCTCCTAGCCGGCCTGTTCTGGGGCGCGGCCACCGTCGGCCTGGGCATGGACACCGTCGTCCGCTGGATCGTCGGCATGGAACGCGACGCCGTCCGCGCCGTCCTCACCCCGCTGGCCAACCATCTCGACCCCGCCGTCGCCGCCGACGGCACCCAGGTCCTCTCCGCGTTCACCGGCCTGTGGGCCGCCGACCGCAAACAGGTCTCCTCCACCTACCTCGTCGCCCGCCAGATGATCCAACCCTGGCAGGAACCCGACGTCGCCGCCTCCGCCGTCGCCTCCCACCTCACCCTCGACTGGCTCCTCGACCCCGGCGACGACAACCAGCAGACCAACACCCTCTACCTCGCCGCCGACCTCGACGACGCCGAACGCCTCGCCCCCGTCCTCGGCGGCCTCGTCGACGACCTCATGCGCCAGGCCTACGCCCACGTCGGCCGCACCAACATCCCCCTCGACCCACCCCTGCTCATCGTCCTCGACGAAGCCGGGAACTGGCCGATGCAGAACCTGCCCGGACGCATCTCCACCTGCGCCGGCATCGGCATCCAACTCCTGCTCGTCTACCAGTCCAAAGCCCAGATCGACGCCGCCTACGGCCCCAAAGCCGACATCATCATCTCCAACGCCATCACCAAGATCTTCTTCGCCGGGCAGTCCGACCGCTCCACCCTCGACTACGCCAGCGGCCTACTCGGCCAGGAACACATCACGGCGACCAGCACCTCCACCGACACCCCCAGCCTCACCGCCACCGGCGGCAACGGCGGGCGACGCAGCGTCTCCCAAGCCCCCACCCGCCTCGAACTCCTCCCCGCCGCCCTCCTCCGCCAGGTCGCCCCCGGCCAGGCCCTACTCATCCACAACACCCTGCCCCCCGCCCACCTGCACGGCCGCTACTGGTACCTCGACCCCGACCTGCACACCCTCGCCACCGCCAAGCCCCGCCAGACCCGCCGCGCCCTCGCCCGCCAAGCCGCCCGCCGCCGCATCACCCCCACCATTACCCCGCCCTCCGCACCGGCGCTGTCCCTCGCCCCCGCCACACCACCCACCGCGCCGGCCGAGACCGGTCCGACGGCCACCACCACCGCGGACCGGCTGATCGAACAACTCCTCGCCCAACGGGCAGCCCCCCGCCCACCTCTCTCGTCGGCGCCCACCCTGCCGCTCGGTGGCGGCGACGGCGCGGCGCCATCACCTACGTCTGAGGACAGCGACGGCGCGGCTCGTCCACGGATCTCCGACGACGGTGACGCCACGCCGCCGACGGCGCCGTGACCGGCCCCTCGCCGTCCGAGACCCCACCGCTGCGCGCCTTCCGGCTGCTCCGCGGCCAGCTCCTCCTCGACCTGCCCTTCCACCCCTACGCAGGCGCCGAAATCCGCGTCGCCACCCTCTGGCCCGACCCCCGTGCTCCCCGCGGCTGGGCAAGCGCCTACTGGGAACCCGCCGCCTACGGCGCCCGCGGCTTCCTCGCCGGCGCCGTCGACCTCGGCGACGTCATCGGCTTCACCGCCGAGATCCACCCCCCGCGCGCACTCCCCACCACCAGCCCCACACCCCGCACCGACCAGCCCGCCGTCACCCGCTACCTCAGCTGGTACGGCTACCTCCACGAGATCAGCGACACCGCCCTCCTCCTGCGCGGCCCCTACCCCCACCCCCTCGCCGCCTACACCGCCGCCCAGCACGCCCTGATCGCCACCCTCGACCAGCAGCACCCCGGTCAGGAGGCCGCCCTCCCCGCCTCGCCACCCGTCACCACCAGCCTCACCCACACCGCCGAACACACCATCGTCGGCGACCTCCATCACGGCTGGATCCGCGTCCCCACCGGCAGATTCACCCACGCCCTCATGCACCCCCCCGACCAGCTCCGCTACCACCTCACCGCCCGCGCACCCGGACTCCTCACCGGCCACGAACCCCCCATCACGCTCGCCGCCCTCGCTGCCCACCACATCCCCGACTACCTCAGCAACCCCACACCACCACCCGCCCGGCTACCCCACACCGACCCACTCACACCGCCGACCCCCACGGACACGCCACCTCCACCGCCTCCACCCACAGTCCCCGCCTCCCCTCCCAGTGCCCCGGCTGACAACACCTCCCAGTCCTCGACCCCGCCCGACGCAACCAGCCCACCCAGGGAAGCCGACCACCCGATCACCCCGGCCGACACCACGCCCCAGCCCGCGACTCCACCCCCGCCAGCACCCACCCCACCCGCACCCGATGACCCATCCACCACCACCCCCCAACCCACAGCCCCGGCGCCGGCGCCGGCCTCACCCGACACGCCCGACACGCCCGACACGCCGACCATGGACTCCACTCCCCCGGCTGGCAGCGCGCCCCCGCTCACGGCTTCGACGCCCGAGCCCGCAGGACCTTCCGACGCCTCCGCGCCTGCCACCGCGCCCATGGACCCCGCCCCCTTCGTCGACACGGTGGGCCCCAAGCCGCACACCCCTGATTGGTCAGCCACACCCGACCCGGCGCCCACGGGACCCGGCCCCGGTCCCCACGACCCGGCCAGAGGCACGCCCCAGCCAGTACCCGACCCACTCCCCGACCCAACGCCTGGAATCGATTTGCCATGAGCCAGCCTTCCCACCCGATCATCCTGGATCTGGCGAGCCGCCCTGCCACCGATCCGATGCTCGTCCTCGCCGAACGTGCCCTCGCCCGCCAGCGGGCCGGCCTGCCCGCCGACACCCTCCTCGCCGAGCTCGCCACACACGGCGTCGTTGCCATCCTGGTCAACAAGCGCCTCGTCGAGATCCGCGAGCGCCTCGACGGCTGGACCCTCGCCGACGCCGCCGGCATGCCCGATCTCGCCACGCTGGCAGGCGCAGCCCGCGTCCGTGCCACCCGGCTCGCTGCGCTCCGCGCCCGTCAATCCGACACGACCTTCTGACTGGCCGCCTCGAATCCGAACTCGCTACCTCATCGCCTCGAAACACGCGGAGTGCGCAGTGCGGGCTCGGCATTGATCGATTCCAGGATTCGGTTGACCGCATTATCGGGCAGCGACATCTGGCCAAGCCAGTCGAGAAACGCCTTGTAACGGTCGCGATGGACCGGAAAGACTCGATCTTCATAGAGTGAAATGCCCACAGGGGCGCCACGGTCCGGGGCGACGCTGCTGAACCCACCCACTTCAGGGCGATCGCAGGCCGCGCGGATCGCCGCGATACTCACCGCGCCGAGCCCGCGCAGGCCGTAAAGTCCCTGATCCGGGGTAGCGGATTTCTCCTCCACGGTGGCGAACGGGTAACCAGTGCGCAGGTACATAGCCACTTTCATGTCCGGGATGTTCCGCAGCCGGTGAGGCCTGCACTTCATCTGCTACACGTCCCCGTGCAGGAAGGGCCGGCCTCCTATGGCATGCACGTTCCCCGCGACCCCGCCACCTCCCACCACCGTTCCCCTCTTGATGACCAACCGCCTCGGCGAGGTCACACCGTGACCGGCGCGGATCCGATTCCCCTCGGTTACGCGCGGGATTCCTCCCCGGTGAAGCTGACCGTTCCCGGCGGGTGGTGGCGCCTGCGCCGTACCGTGGCGCCGCAGGGACGCGAGCGGGTGACCGCGGACCTGTTCACGACGCTGCGTGCGCCTGCCGTGCAGGTCGAAGCGGATCTCGACGAGATCGACGGCCACCTGGGGTTCGCCCTCGACGCCCGGATGCGCGCCCGGCTGCGGACCGCCGAGCCCGATCTCTCGTTCGTCGCCTCCTACCCCACGCTCATGCCCGCACAGGTGGCGACCCGCGCCGACCTGCGGCCGTGGCGGGCCAGCCGTGTCGATCTGGCTGGCTTCACGGCCACGACCTACGGCCGGTTGCAGCACGCCGACCCGCCGCTGCGCAGCTGGATGGATCCCGGCTGCGAGATCCAGGTGGAGATCACGGCTGCGGAGGCGACCGCGGTCCGCGACAGCTCCCCCGACACCCTCGCTCTGAAGCTGTCCTACCGTGTCCGTCATGAGGGGCTCGTCGTGTTCTCCGGGCGATCCGCGACGGTGCCCAGCCGCACCGATCCCAGCTCCGACGCCGCGGTCCGCGCCGTCGTGGCCGATCTGATCACCCCGCGCCCGACGCCGCTGACCGACCGGCAACGCGCGGCTCTCGACGCCGGCTGGTACCTCCCCGACCTGGTGGCCGACAAGCCCATCCGCAGGGGCAGCCGGGTCGCGATCCAGGGGCCTCCGGGTCTTCCCGGCGCCACTGGCACCGTACGTACAGTCCTCCTGGAGCAGGGCAGCACACGCTACCTGTGGCGTCCCGATCTCGCGGACCTTCCCGGCCATCCCTGGCGATCCATACCGGATCTGGTCATCGCCACACCCGCCGTCCACGCCTCCCTCACGCTCGCGGCGAAGGACACCGCCATCGATCCACCCACCGCGCCGACGCATCTGGTCTACGGCGCGCTGATCGCGACCATCGACGATCCCGCCAGCCAGGGCGGCACCGTCCTGCGCGCCTTCCTGAACGCCAACGGAGTCACCTACGAGTTTCAGCCGGTCGAGGCGGGTGCCGCGCCCCGCGAGATCGCCGCCAGCGACGTCGTGCCGGTCACGGGAACCGCCTGGCCCGACCTGCACACCCTCATCGCCGCGCGGACCGCCGCACATCTCGACCTGCTCCCCGGCGAACACCTGCTGACCCTGCGGGAAGCTGCCACCGTCATCCACCATGCGACGGGACCGATCCTCAGCGCCGTCTCACCGGTCGACACACCAGATCCCACCCTCGACCCCGGCCTCCTCGCACCAACGATGCCCGCCCTCGACCCCCCTCCGCCCGACACGACACTCCCGCTTCCCTGAGCGCCACGGCACACGGCGGGGAGTCCACCCGGATACCCGGACTACTCCGCCACCGCTGTCGTGGAATCCACTGCGCACCCGCGACCGCGAGCTGACGGTCGCCGCCCAGAGGGGCAGACCACCCCGCGGACACACCACGGCGGACACCTCGCCCGCCGCTGTGATCCGGGTGAGCCGGCCGGGCGAGCTGCAGCGAAAGATGCCGCGGAACCTCACCGGCCGCAAGCCGCGGCCTTCGGCCGCCCCCTTCGGGGCAAGGGCTTGACGGCCGCCGAGAACCCGCAGCCACCAGGAAAGCAGCACGCCCGGCCATACGGCCACCCGGACGGCTACATGGCCGGGCGCTGCACCCCGCAGCTCGCATCACCTCATCCGACACATGGCACGTTGACCAGCACCGCAGCATCACCCGCCACAGCTCGAAGCGCCTCGGTCGGTTCACCGGCCGAGGTCTTTTTCGTTTCACACATCTTCCCCACTACCGCATCAAGGAGGAACCGCCCATGCAGATCTCCTGTGGGAGCTGCCGCCGAGCCTTGAACCGGGTCGACCATCCGGACGGCTACCAGTACTGGGTACACGCCTTCGGTCAGGAGGAGGACGGCACCCACGAGCCACGGCCGATTCTCGCTGAGCCGCACTATCGGTGCGACATCTGCAACGACGAGCCCGTCACCTCCCTATTTTTCGTCTCCGGAGCCGTCCGCATCACCGCGATCTCCAGCAGCGACGACCCCTGGGCATTGTGTTCGGTCTGCACCGACCTGATCGCGAACAACGACTGGAGGGCTCTTCTGGACCACGTCACCACCCGCTTCCGCAACCTCGGAGCCCATCTCTTCCCGCACAGCGTCGCGGATATCCAGCGCATTCACAAGCAGCTACGGAGACTGGCCGTCGGGCCGCCCGTACCTCTCACCACCGGCCCCGGATCACAGACACCCGGATTCGAGCAGGAACCACCGACCCCAGGATTTCCATCTGGGCCCGCCTAGCCGAACACCCACCACACCAGTCCAGCCTGCATCCATGACGTCACCGCAGCCTCGCCTTCACCCCTATTCCCTCTCCTCGAAGGATCGCTCGTGGACACATCCCCCGACACCGTCAACCTTGCCGAACTCGTCCCAGAGATCAGCAGCGCGATGAAGGTCACGCTCGACCTGATCGACCTGGCCGAGGAGGAGATCGACAGCGCCTGCGCTCGGCATCCCAAGCATCGGGACACCCTCTTCCACAGCTTCAGCCTGCTGCGCCCGACGTTGCCCCGCATGACTTCCGCGTTCGTCTACCGCGCCCACTGCCAGGAACTCCTCGGCCGTGTCGCCCGCGTTGAGGACACCCGGCCGGGAACCGCCGCCGAGGTCTGCTGCCTGTGCGCCGACATCAGCACGCAGGTTCCCCTGAACTCTCCCGCCGCCGGGCTGTACTTCCGGATGTGGGCACAAGCGTTCCCCCACACCCCCGCCGACGACGACCGGCGAGCCCACCATGAAGCGCTCTACGCCTCCAGGATCGACGACTACGAGGCGCTCGCCCGGGCCAAGCTCGCCGTCGACGACCGGCGCCTGGGCACCATCACCTGCACGGGACGACACAACACCGTGAAGGTTCCCTGCAGATACACCCAGTTCTGACCCGCCGCCGTCTACAGGTTCGGTTCCCATGAATGATCCCACGTAAGTATTCGGCGATGGCGTGGAGGGGCTGGTTCCGCCGTGTGGCGGTGTCGTGGCTGTGGCGGG
>NZ_MRUJ01000078.1:0-28116 GCF_002099325.1 Frankia sp. KB5
GGCCTCGCCCCGGCCAGCGCCGCCCCGCAGTCACACGCCCCGGCCGGAAAATGCGCCTCGACCCGATCCGGGTCCTCCCGCCAGGCCAGCGTCAACCCGTCCGCGCCCGGCTGCTTACCACGCTTCTTCTTCCCCACCCCGCCACCGCCCGCAGCCCCGGGCGTCCCACCCGCCGGCCCGGGCGGCTTCCGCCCCGGGATCGCGTCGTCCGTGGACGGCGACAACGACGAGTTCCGCGAGTTCCGCGACACCTTCCGCTCCAGGTCAGCGACCTTCGYCGTCAGCTTCGCGATCTCCCTGRCCTGTGTCGCCACCRTCGCCCGCAACTCGGCGATCAACTCCGCCTGCGCGCGGACGAGGGCGATCAGCCCCWCGATCGGCATCTCCTCCGGCGGCGGCACCCCACCACGTCACCACACGCACCAGATCCGATGCGCCACAYATCAGCCAACAGTCGGACCCGGAACGAGCGCCAACCACTCACAGCAACATCAACAATGAAGCTGAATGTTTACGTCCAACCGACAGCCGACGCATGCTTCCCCTTCGTGGCCCTGCACTGAGCCAGCATGCACATCTATGGCTGGTTGCCCGCATGCGTGAAGAGGAGATCGAACTAGCAGCGGGGCCGGACGGCTCCGCCCCTTCGACCCTTAAGGCTCTCCGGCGGCTACTCGATGAACTACGCCATATCGACGATGTGGAGGGCGGTTCGCCTGTGGAGCAGTGGGCGGCACGGGAGGCGGCGTGGGCTGCTGACCTCCTGATCCAGGGGCGCTACGGGCATCACTACGAGCGTGATCTTTACCAGATATTCGCCGAGCTTGCCCAACTTGCCGGGTGGGGCGCGATGGACGCAGGAAAGCACGCGGAAGCGCAGCGGTRGCACTTGATTGCCCTACACGCGGCAGAGAGCACAGGTGACAGCGAATTCATGGCCTACATTCTGTGCATGCTCGCATTCGATGCGAGCCTTGCCGGACAGAATGATCAGGCAATCATAATCTTGGATAGTGCGCAGCAGGGGCTAAGGAATCGTGCAAGCCTCACTGTTCAATCGATGCTTGCCGGATGGCAGGCGCGGGCATATGCCGGAGCTGGCGATCGGAAATCATTCGAGAAAACCCTAAGTCGTGCCTCGACGTTGTATGAGCGTGCACGGAAAGAGGACGCACCCGAATGGGCATACTGGATGGTCGATCCCGCTCAGCTAGGCGAAACCGCGAGGTCATGGACGATGGTTGGCGACCCGAAGCGTTCTATCGCCCTGCTAGAACCAATTCTTCCGGGGCTTCAAACCGAGTATCCGCGGGACTTCGCGCTGCATAAAGCTTACCTTGCAGAAGCCCAGCTACTGTCCGACCCAAGCGAAGCCGCGCGTACCGGAATGCAGGCACTCGACGCACTACAGGGCGTCGGCTCCCCCCGCACCCTCGACGTCGTTCGATCCGTCGCCGGACGACTCGCCGGTGTCGACACCAGCGCCGTGCGTCGACTCCGGGACCGTCTCGACTCCTGACGGTGCGGTCGGGCTGACGAAGTACCCCCGCCCGTGCTGGGCCTCGATCAGCCCATCGGCGGCAAGCCTGGCCAGCATCGAACGAACAGCCGTCCGCCCCGCGCCGGACTCAGCGGCAAGTTCACGCTCGGACGGTAGCTTGTCCCCCGCCGCGCGGCGGCCGCTCGCGATCGCCTCTCGTAGGTCCCGTCCAAGGTCTTCGACGTGTCCACGCGACCCCGGCCGGCCACCCGCGCCCGGCCGGGGTCGGGACTCGTGCCACTCGATGATCCGTTTGGGGCGCCAAACGGGGGTTCGTCCGATTGTCCGGTCCGGCTCAGGCATCTGACTGCGACGCCGGTACGCGGTCACCGTGCTCACCCGAACATCGAGGTACGCGGCGACGTCGGAGGTCGTCCACCATTCCGCCTCGGGGTCCGTCGTCACGTCCACCCCGCCATCTTCCCTGACGTTGGTCAGGGACCGAGAGCCAACCATCGCTCGCCTCCTTGGGGGTGAGTACCGACGCGTAGAGGCGCCAGCGAGGATCATCGGCGGTCCGCGCCCCGCGCGCCGCTTCGAGGTCTGGCGGCGACGGGGGTGGGCCATCTACGGGCCATCGCGTGGTGCTGTCCAGGGGTAGCCGAGGCCACGCCAGACCCGATCGTCATGGGGACGGGGGACGTCACAGGAGCCATCGATCAACTTCCCAAGCTTGCAACGCGGGTTCGATTCCCGTCGCCCGCTCCACTCTGGGAGACGTGTGTCAGACGGGGTCTGACCAGGTCTTTTCGCCATGTCTGCTGGGGCCGAACCCGGCGAAGAACTGCCCTGCGCCCATCGGCGTCTCGTGAACGAACATGGCGAGGACCTGCGGGAACACCRCCCGAGGGCGGAATGTCGGTGGCGGTCGCTACAGTGAGCGCGGCCACGGCGTCGATCTCGGATCGCGTCCGCTGGCCGGTGTTCGCCGCCATACGGGAGGTCGACGGGATGAACGTGGCGAAGGTGGTCCGGCGGGTGATCCCGGGTGATCCGGAGACGGTGCGCGACCGGGTGATGGTGCCGGCGCGGTCGCTGTGGCGCCGGGCCTGGACCCGGCGAGGCATCGACATCACCTCGTCCATGACGACGAGGTCGTGTCTCGTCGTCGCACCACACCCCGACGACGAGACGCTGGGCTGCGCGGTGGCCATCATGCGTAAGCGGGCCGCCGGCACCCCGGTCACGGTGGTGATTGTCAGCGACGGCTCCCGCGCGGAGCCGGTGACGCTCCCGCCAGCGGAGTTGATCGAGGTGCGCAAGGCGGAGACTCGCCGGGCCTGCACCCTGCTGGACGTTGACGAGTCCGACGTGCGCTTTCTTGGTTTCCCCGACGCCGAGCTCTCCGACCGGATCGACGCCATCGCCGCGCGGCTCACCGAGCTCATCGAGACCCTCGCGCCCGAGCAGATCTTGGCGCCGACCTCGTGCGAGGGGCACCCGGACCACGACGCGACCAACGAGGCGGTGCGCCGAGCGGTCGCCACCACCGGTTATCGCGGCCAGGTGCTCGAATACACCGTCTGGTTCTGGACGCACTGGCCCTGGACCTTGGGTTACGGGACGGCGGGCTGGTCGGCTGAGCGTCTGTTCGTCCAGCCGGTCCGCCGGTTGCGGGAACGCCGCCCGCTGCTCGTGGACGCCCGCGGTTTCCGGGCGCGGCAGCGCAGGGCCCTCGCGGAGCACGCCACCCAGGTGGGGGAGGACGACGCGGCGTCCGACGCCGCCACCCCGGTGACCGGCTCCCTGCTCGCGACCCTGGGGAGTCCGTACGAGGTCTACGTCGCCGCGGGGGCGCTGCGGCACCTCGACTTCGAGCGGCCGTGGCGGGCCGGTCACCAGGTACGGGGCAGCCGGTAGTCAGCCTGCGAGCGCCACCTCAGGGCCGGGTGCCACCTCAGGGCCGGGCTGCGGGCCAGTGCCGGTGGCGGCGCCGTTCCCGGGACAGGTCGGGGTATAAATYGGCGGCCGCGTGGCTCGGCCGGGGGTGTTGCTGCCGGTTGCGGGTGTCGAAGTGGGCGATGCCGCGCTGGTACGCCTCGACCTTGCGGCGAGCGATGGCCGAGGGCTCGATCTCGACCACGCCGAGGCGCCCCCGTGCCCCGAACGCGCTCGCCCGCGCGGGGTCAAGCAGGAACGGCGCCAGCGCATCCGCCAGCGCCACCGGATCGCCGGCCGGTACCGAGGATCCGGCCTCCCACCGCTCGACGAAGGGCGCGACTCCGGCCCGGGTCGTGGTCACCACCGGCCGGCCGGCCGCCATCGCCTCGACGGCCGCGATCGAGAAGCTCTCGAAGCGGCTCGGCACGGCGACGACACGGGCCCGCCGGTAGACGTCGCGGATCTGAGAACCGGACAGGTGCCCGGTGAACTCGACGTCCAGCTCAAGCTGGCGGGCCCGGCGGGCCAGCCACTCGCCCGAGGGCACCCCGTTGATCTCACCCGCCGAGCGTCCCGCGAGCACCAGCCGGTGCGCCACCCCCGCGCCACGAAGGCGGGCCGACGCGTCGAGCAGCACGTCCACGCCCTTGTAGGCCTCGAGTCGACCCACGACGGCGACTGTCGGCGTGGTGTCGGCGACGTCGGGTATGTCGAGCCACGGCTCGGCGTCGAACGGATTGGGAATCACCTCCACCTCACGGTCACCCAACCAGCCTTGCTCCCGCAGCGTGTCGACGAGCAGCTGCGACGGTGAGGTGACCACGGCGGCCAGGCTCGCCGATGTCCGGTCCAGCCGGTCGGCGACCAGGCCCTTCAACCCGACCGRCTGGCCGGAAAGCCTGACCGTGAGCATGGTCGGGCAGTGGAGGTGGATGGCGAGCGGCGTGGAGCGACGTATGGCCTGGATCAGGCCGCGGGTTTCCCCGTCCTGGGTCTCGATCACGTCTGGTCTGAGTCCGAGTTGACGCATCCACAAGCTATAGGACAGCGGGAGGCTGGCCCGCAGCGCCAGCGAGTCACGCGGGTACAGGGGTCCCCGGAGTTGGGCGCCGAGCTTTCCCAGCCCGCGGCTGACCGGCACCCGTAGTAACGGGCGCCGGTGGACGTGCACCCCGTCCTCCACCGAGTCGACGACATGACGCCCTTGGGCGCACAGGACGTGGACGTCGTGGCCGAGCTTCGCGAGTGCCGTGGCCAGCGCCGCGGTGTAGGTGCCCGCGCCGTCCCAGACGACGGGCGGGTACTGCTCGCAGAAGAAGAGAATGCACAGCGCCTGGAAAGATCCCAATGACTCCGCCACGTGTCCCCGATTCTGCCGTGCCGTAACGGGAGAGTAAGACTAATAGCGTAAATACGTTACTCCAGGGAGGGGGAGTGACGTCTTCATGGTCCCGCGGTTCCGGGGGGATCGAGGGAAACTTAAGGTAACGAATTGGTACGGGCATCCCGGTCGGTGCCCGGGGCGGCGGTCGTACGGGTGGCCGGACACGGTTGCGGTTGTCGCCCGAGCAGGATCCGACGGTCAGGTAAGGGTTGATCATCGTGCGGTCTGACAGCCCTTCTGATCACGTGATGTGATGCAAATTTACGGAAAAAACGGGATGCAATGGTCGCTTCGATCCGGATGTGTCACCGTTAGTGGTCCCAGGCGGTTGTCGGGTGACGACTCGGAAGGTTGATCACGGCGGGGCCGGCGGGGCGCGGGGAACACCGCCTTGCCCGTCGGCACCATGCAGCGTCCCGGCGGGCACCCGGCCAGTGCCCGGACGGGGTCCGGGTGTCGTGCGACCTCTGCTCGGCAGCCCTCACGGCAGCCCTCACGGCAGCCCTCACGGCGGGACCGATGCGCCAGCAGGCCCTTGACGGGTTGACGAAAGCGGATTCGCGTGCAGATTCGTCGGCATGTCGCGGGCGCCGGGGCGGGGGTAACGTTGCCCCTTTCGCTTCGGGGAATCGACCCGGCCACCGCTCGGTGGACCCGCGTCTGGGACGCGGGAACCAGTAGCGTCCTGGCCGGCACAGTACCGGAGCCGTTGAGATCGGCGAGGGAGGGCGTAGATGTGTCATCTGTTCGCGATGAGCAGCGGGCCGACGAGGGTGCAGGCGACTTTCTGGCTGTTGGATGCGCCGGACAGTCCCCGGGCGGCGACGTTGCGGACCCCGGAGGGGGCTGGTCTCGGCGGATTCGACGCCGATGGCACCGCGTGGGTGGTCAAACAGGCCATTCGGAACCGGGCCGACACGGCATTCGCCCAGGAGCCGCAGCACGTCACCTCCTCGACGTTCGTCGCGCATGTCCGGCACGCCTCCACCGGCCGGGCCTGCGAGGACAACACCCATCCGTTCGTTCGAAACGGGCGGATCTTCGCGCACAACGGCGTGATCGAGGGGCTGGACAAGCTGGACGCCGAGCTCGGCACGGGCGGTCTCCCGGTCCTCGGTGACACCGACTYGGAACGCTTCTTCGCCCTCGTCACCCGCGAGATCGACGCCTGTGACGGGGACGTCGGCGAGGGAATCGCATCCGCCGCTCGTTGGGCCGCCGAGAACCTGCCGCTGTACTCCATCAACATGATTCTCATCACGGAGCGGGACCTCTGGGCTCTGCGGTATCCGGACACCGATGGCCTGTACGTCCTTCGGCGTGGCCCGGGTGGGCGCAACGAACGCCACCTTGATCACGCGAGTCCGTTCAGCGAGATCCGGGTCCGCTCTCTCGACCTGCTCACCAAGCCCGCGGTCGTGGTCGAGAGCGAGCGGATGGACGAGGACCCTCGGTGGCGGTTGATGGAGAGCGGGGAGCTGCTGCATGTGGCCGCCGATCTCACCGTGACCTCTCGGATCGTGTTGGACGGGCCGCCGGTTCACCAGCTGTCCCTCGACGAGCTGCGGCCGCAGGCCGCCGTGTCGCAGACCACCGCGGTGCCCGACCTCCCTCTGTCCGCGTGATCATTCCGGTTCCTGAATCCCCTGTATCCCCTGATCCGCCCATCCACTGAACTACCGATCCACAGATTCAACGAACCGGCCGACATGCCGGGCGTGCGTACGGGGTAGCAGACGTGATGGGGTAATGGCACGGACAGTGGCAGTTCCCTGCGCGGAAGGGGCTCGTCGTGGTAGCAGAGGTCGGCAGGATCGGGTTGTGGGCAACCGAGCGGCAGTGGCCGAAGGATGTCCCGGCCCGGGCGGAGATCGCGGCCGAGGTGGAGGCCCTCGGCGTCCCGACGGTATGGATCGRCGCGGCCAGTGGCGATCTTGAGCTCGCGGCCGCGATCCTGGACAACACGGATCGGTTGGTGGTCGGTACCAGCATCCTCAACATCTGGACCGAACCGGCGGACGTYGTCGCCGATCATTACGCCATGCTGGCGAAGGCGCACCCCGACCGGATCCTGCTCGGGCTCGGTRCCGGCCACAAGGAGCTGGTAGAGAAGAGGATCGACCGTCGCTACGAGCGTCCCGTTGACGTCCTCGTCGACTATCTCGACACCCTCGACGAGCTGGGCGTCCCGCGGGCCGGCCGGGCGCTGGCCGCTCTCGGTCCCCGCGTGCTGGGGATCGCCGCGCAGCGCACCGCGGGTGCCCTGCCCTACCTCACCACCCCCGAGCACACCCGGCGCGCCCGGGAGCTGCTTGGCCCGGACGCACTACTCGCGCCCGAGCAGATGGTCATCCTCGACACCGATCCGGCTCAGGCCCGGGCGGTCGCGCACGACACCCTCGCGTTCTACCTGAAGCTGCCGAACTACGTGAACAACCTGCGCCGTCTCGGCTTCACCGAGGACGATCTGACGGGTGCCGGCTCGCAGCGCCTCGTCGATGCCGTGGTGGCCTGGGGCGATGTGGACTCCGTGCTAGCCAGGGTCGCCGAGCACCATGAGGCCGGTGCCGATCACGTGGCCATCCAGGTGCTGACCTCCACTCCCACCCGGCTCCCGCGCGAGCAGTGGGCCCGGCTGGCGCCGGTCATCGTCGGCTGATCCGGCTGATCCGGCTGATCCGCCGGCGAGCCGAGCGGGTRCCACCTCGGCTGGTAGCCGGTCCATCGCCGACGGTCCGCCCTGGGCGATCGGTTAGCATACTGAACGTCGCCTCGGGCAAGCCGCGGGCCTGGACCGACGGTGAGCGTGACGTCACCGTGCATTTCGGCGCGGTGCTGGAAAATCTGCTGCGGGTTCACGGCCTGTTTCCTGTCGGCAGGATGACACTCCGCTGGCCGATAGCGGCTGGCTCGATGGTGGGTACTCCGCGACGATGATGCCAACCGGGGGAGGCGCGGCCGGTCGGTGCAACTACCTACCTACCTACCTACCTACCTACCTGCCGTCGGCGGGTCCTGCCGTCGGCGGGTCCTACCGAGCGGGCAGCAGCCCGGGTCCGGTCCGTCATCCCGACATAGTGATGTTCCACGGAAAGGAGGGGAATGATCGAGGCGCAAGGGCTCACCAAGCGGTACGGACGTACGGTCGCCGTCAACGACCTGTCCTTCACGGTGCAGCCAGGCAAGGTGACCGGTTTCCTGGGGCCGAATGGTGCGGGAAAGTCCACTACAATGCGGATGATCCTGGGGCTCGACAATCCGAGCGCAGGCCAGGTCCGTATCGACGGTAAGCGATATGCCGAGCTGAAGGAACCACTCCGCCAGGTCGGAGCGCTGCTGGAAGCGAAATGGGTGCATCCCAACCGCTCCGCCCGCTCGCACCTGCGGTGGATGGCCGCGGCGAACCGAATTCCCGGGAAGCGGGTCGACGAGGTCCTGGAGATCGTCGGGCTCACCTCGGTCGCCGGCAAGCGGGCGGGTGGCTTCTCGCTCGGGATGGCACAGCGTCTCGGGATCGCGACGGCCCTGCTGGGTGACCCGCAGGTCCTTCTCTTCGACGAGCCCGTGAATGGGCTGGACCCGGAAGGAATCCTCTGGATTCGTCAGTTCATGCATCGACTTGCGGACGAGGGGCGGACGATCTTCGTCTCTAGTCATCTGCTGTCCGAGATGGCGCTGACCGCCCAGGAGCTCGTCGTCATCGGTCGCGGGCGGCTGATCGCCCAGACCAGTACCCATGCGTTCATCGACATGGCGTCCGAGTCGGCGGTCCGGGTCCGCGGGCCGGAGATGGAGCGGCTGCGTGGCGTGCTGACCGGTCAGGGCCTCGCGGTTCGAGACGTCGCCGCCGGCGACGGTGGTCCGGCGGCGTTCCTCGTGTCGAACAGCAGCACCGAGCAGGTCGGCGAGCTGGCCGGTCGGATCGGGCTCGTCCTGCACGAGCTGGCGGCGCAGCGCGGCTCGTTGGAGCAGGCGTTCATCCAACTGACCGGCGGCGAGGTGGAGTACCACGCCGGGACGCCGGGGCCTGGCGACAGCCGGTCGGCGACAGGTGCTCCGCCGGGGCCCGTGCCGGCGGGAACTGCCGCCGGTCCACTGGCCGGGACACCCCGCCAGTCGGTTGACGGTGGCGTGGATGCCGGTGGCGTGGGTGTCGGGGGCGGTTCGTCGGCCTCGGCCGAGGCGGCACGAGGAGGGACTGGACGATGACACTGCTCACCGTCGAGCGGATCAAGCTGTTCTCGACCCGCTCACCGTGGTGGTGCATGATCCTGGCGACCGCGCTCACCGTGGGGCTGACCTCGATCTTCGCGGCGGCGACCAGCGATAACGACCTCGCCGACCTCACCCCGAACGTCACCCAGTTCGCCTACAACTTCGGCCTCGTGGTGATGATGGTGATGGCCGCGCTGGCGGTCACCACCGAGTACCGCTTCAGCACGATCCGGTCCACGTTCCTCGCGGTGCCCACCCGGACGCCGGCACTGCTCGCGAAGRCCGTCGTCGTCGCCCTGCTCGCGGGGACCGTCGGCGAGCTCACCGCCTTCGCTTCCTGGGGCGTCGCCAAGCTGATCAGGCCGGATGCCCCCCTGGCCCTGGACACGGCGCAGGAGTACCGCAACGTCTTCGGTGTCGGTCTGGTCTACCTGTTCGCGGCGATCTTTGCCTTGGCTCTGGGTCTGATCATCCGGCAGTCGGCGGGCGCGATCGTGATCATGCTCGTCTACCTGTTCCTGGCGGAGAGCCTGTTGCCGGCGATCCCCCGGGTCGGTCGCCACATCCAGCACTGGCTGCCGTTTGTCAACGGCGACAACTTCATCGTCGCCGGGCAGGTGGAGCATTCCGACGGGCCGCCCGTGGTGAAGGGGATGCCCTTCGGCCCCTGGGGCTCCCTGGTGTACTTCGCCGCGATCTGCCTCGGCCTGTTCGCCATCGGGCTCGTCCTGGCCAAGCGTCGGGACGCCTGRGCCCGCCGGCGGTGCGATCTCCGTCGGCGTGAGCTCTGAAGCCGTGATCATCTGACTATCTGTGATCATCGGAATGCCTGAACTCACCGGCAGGTTGCCTTCAGGCCCGGAGCCGCGGTCCACCGGTCGTCCTGATGTGGACGCTCGGTGGACCGTAGGTCAGGCGCCCGGGCCCCACAGGTCCCGACCGGCGCGGGCCCGCTCCTGAGCCTTCATGCGAGCCTCGTGGACGTGGCGCCTCCCACCGGTGAGCCGCAGCCGGACCTGTTCGTCCACGGCAACGAAGGGGCGGTAGTAGATGTCGTCGTACTCCTCGATGATCTGGAAGGTCCACCGCCCGTCGAGGACGTTGCGTCCGTGCAGCTCCCGGCGCACATAGGCGGCCAGCTGGGGGTGGCCGGCGTCTTCCAGACCGCTAATCGCCTCCGCGAGGATCAGATCGGCCCGTCCGGAGAGTTGATGGAATTCGTAGAGCGCCCCGCGGGCCCGTTCAACCCACTCCAGCGCCTCGCTGAGCTTGCCAACCGCGTCAGCGGTCGTGTCGTCGAGGTCGGGCTGCGTGCGGTCGTCCTCTCGGCGGCCCCCGGCCGGACGATTCCCGCTCATCCGGTCAGTTCGACTGCCGTCAGCCCGACTGCCGTCAGCCCGACTGCCGTCAGCCCGACTGCCGTCGGTTTGACTGCTGTCGGTTCGACCCCGGCGGGTGTGTCTGCTCACCCTGACGGGATGCCCCGGCGGTGTCGGGTCACACCGACCTGCCGCCTCGCGCCGGGAACGACCACGACAGGCGTGCGCGCGCACGCCGGGAACGACCACGAGAACCACCGGGCCGCCTCCGTGACTCTGACGGGCAGGTATCCATTCAGGGGTGCTGGAACCTGTACCCTGAATGGATACATCCAGAGATCGAGCTGGTACAGGATCCACGAATTACCGGAGCTTCAAAAGCTCGACAATGTGAGTCTGATAAGCTCTTCAGAAATGTACGAAAAATCCACCAGTGTGGGCCGTCAGGGACTCGAACCCTGAACTCGCCGGTTAAAAGCCGGCTGCTCTGCCAATTGAGCTAACGGCCCTGCGAGAGTCATGATACCGAACTGTGTGTCCTCGGGGTGGTGGTCGGGGTGTCGGTGCGGTTTGTGGGGGTGTGGATGGGGCGTCGGCTGGTGGGGTGGGCGGGTTGTGGTGGCTCGTGGCTCGTGGCTCGTGGCTGCCCGTCCGCCCCGATGGGGCGGACGGGCGGTGCCGGGTTAGTCGATCGTGGTGGTGTGTCGGGGGTACTCCTGGGGGCTGCGGGTGCGGGGGATGAGGCGGGCGGTGTTGCGGGCGATCTCGGCGGCGAGGTCGGGGAGGATGTGGGTGTAGGTGTCGGTGGTGATCATGATCGTGGAGTGGCCGAGGAGTTCTTGGACTGCTTTGAGGTCGGCGCCGGCGGCGAGGGCGAGGGTGGCGGCGAGGGCGAGGGTGGCGGCGCCGTGGCGGAGGCCGCGGATGGTGATGGGGGTAGGTCGGCTTCCTGGATGAGGGTGTGGAAGCGGTTGGTGAGGTGTTCGGGGTGGATGGGAGTGCCGTCGGGGTGGGTGAACGCGAGGCCGTTGTTCGGCCGGGTGGTTCCGGCGGCGAGCCGGTTGGCGTGTTGGCGGGTGCGGCAGGCTTTCAGGACGGCGAGGGTGTCGGGGCCGAGGGAGATGACACGGTCCCCGGCGTCGGATTTCGGCTTGGCGAGTTGGGTGGCGTAGCCGATCTGGACGAACTGCCAGCGGAGGGTGAGAGTTGCGTTGGTGAAGTCGATGTCGTCCAGGTGGACGGCGACGGATGCACCGCGTCGGAGCCCCTGGTAGGTCGCGCCGCTTCACTTGCGGACATGCGTCAGTCCGTCCCCCCGGGCTTCACGAGCCCGGCGTTCACAAGCTTCGCGAGATTGCCAGGCGGACGGGCCGCGCCCGGCTCTTTGGCCACCGCTGGAGCGGAGAGCCCCAAGACGCGACGCAGGACATCATTCGGGGTGTCGACGAAGGGCGCAGTCTGATCCTGCAGGCACTTGAAGACCTCGTCGTCGATCTCGATCCGCGGGACCATGCCTGACTCCAGGGGCCATGCCTGGCTCCAGCCTTCAAATACGGTACCACTTGAAGTCTGTGATATCTGGAGTGAGAAATTCAAGGGACGACTGCTCAGGCCGACCTTGCCGGCGACGAGGGTTCATCCTGGATGGTCACCAGGTCTGGTGAGCAAGCCGGTCGCCCGGCCACGCGACCCTGGCCACGCGACCCTGGCCACATCGAAGGGCGCGAGCTGGCTTCAGCGGTTGGCCGCGCGAACGACGTTCGGCGCATATTGTAGGTACGTACCTACCAGGGGGGTGGTCGTGGTGACCATGGTCTCATCGCGAGAGTTCAACCGTGACGTGAGCGCGGTCAAGCGGGCCGCCGCCAGCGGTCCGGTGATCATCACGGATCACGGTCGGCCGTCACACGTCCTGCTGTCGTTCGCCGACTACCAGCGGCTCACCGGAACCGCGGGCAGCCTGGGAGACGCGTTCGTTCTGGAGGAGGAGATCGACTTCGAGCCCCTACGGCCGCGGGACTCGCTGCGCGAGGTCGACCTGTGAGCTTCCTACTCGACACCAACGTCATCTCCGAGCTCCGTAAGCCCGCGAAACGCCGCGATGACCGCTTCAACGGCTGGGCCGCGAGCCTGTCACCATCGGATACCTTCCTCTCCGTCATCACCCTGCTAGAGCTGCGGGYTGGCATTGAGAACAAGCGATGGCGCGATGCCCGCCAGGCGGCCGTCCTGGACTCATGGCTCGATCAGAACGTGCTCCCGGCATACGCAGGCCGGCTGCTCGACGTCGATCAGATCGTCGCCGGCTCGGCGGCGCGACTTCACGTGCCCGACCGGCGCCCAGCCCACGATGCGCTCATCGCCGCCACGGCCCAGGTGCACAGCCTCACGCTCGTCACCCGCAACGAGGCCGACTTCGCCGCCATGGACGTCCCACTCGTCAACCCTTGGACCTCCCAGCTGTAAGCAGGTCCCGAAGCTGGGCGGCACAGAACCTCTGGCGGTAGGATCGGGCACACTCATGTCTTCGGCAGCGTGATCGGTCGCAACGGCACCACCTGAGGACCCTCCAAYGGACCACGACCGAGGTGCCCTCCATAACGGCCCGAATCCGCGACATGATACTTCGCACTTCTGGGATCATCGTGGTACCTGGATCTGATAGGACGTGGTTCCCCTGACCTGGAGGCGCAGAAGTGTCCGAAACTGCCAGATGCTCGCGATCCATGATCACCATCTTTGCCAGGAGACAGGCCGAGACGCGATGAATGGCGAGCAGATCCTCACAGTGCACGAAGCTGYGCGCTCCTGGCAGCCGAACGAGAACGCTGCCGAAGCCCTGGCGCACACCGTCGAATGGCTCACCCGCTTCCAGGTCTGCACGCCCCGGKCCGAGAGGTACGCCACGCTTTCGGCCTGGGTGTACCCTCTGGCCCCGCTGCCGGAGCTGGAACTCGCTTACGACATCCACGCCTTCTTCCGGATCTACGACGACTTCACCGACGACCTTGCGGCGGACATCAGCCGCATCAACGTCATCAGCGCGGAGCTCACCGGGATTCTCTACGGGAGACCCGCGAAGTCCCTCATGGGGATGATCTTCCATGACCTGTGGGCGCGGCAGATCGTCAGCTCGCCGGACCAGTGGGTGGCTCGGGTCAGCGAGCACTGGGAATGGTACTTCAACACGCAGGCCACTTACGCGGCGATGCGGGACCGGCGGATGGACACGACGGTCGAAGAGTACTTGGAACTACGCCTGGGAAACGGCGCGGTGCCGCTGTGCCTGGTGTTCGGCGAGAAGATGAATTTCACCTATCTGGCGCCGCACATCCACCACTGTACCCAGCTGCGACTGCTGCGCAGGTTAGCCAGCGACATCATCGTGTACTGCAACGACGTCTACTCCTCGGTCCGCGACGCGAAGCGCGACGACCCGCGCAATCTGATCTCGATCATCCGAGACCAGGACGGCTGCGATTGGCAGGAGGCAAGAGCCCGTTGCGAGCAGGAGATGCGGACGCTCGACCAGTCGATACACACCACAAAGCAGCGCCTTGACACGGCCTTCGACGTGCTGCATTTCACCGACACAGAACGCGCCCAGGCCCGGATGGGTGCGAGGATCGTCGACGACTGGAACTGGGGTTACCAGGCGTGGGCGGCGGTCAACGAACTGTTGATGGACACGGATCCGCCGCGCGAGGAGATCTCTCGCATGCTGACCTCGCCGCAGGCGGTCTGACGGCGTGTCGGAAACAAAAGAGCGGCGCCCGGGAGCGATTCCCGGGCGCCACTCGGCGGTACGTCAGCCGACCGTGAACCCTTAGCGTCGACCGCGGAACATGCCGCCCAGCGAAGCCCAGAAGCCGCGGCGGGTGTCCGCTCTGGCCTGTGCGTCGGCCTCGGCCACCGCCGCCAGCGCGTCCTTCGCGGCGCTCGGCTCGACCACCGGGGCGGAGAACGCCGGGGCGGCTGGCGCAGACTGCGGKACGGGGCGGCACTGCGGGGCGAACTTGACCGGGAGCGCGTCAAGGTGCCGGGACCAGGTCGAGGCGGTCCAGGTCAGCTGCTCCTCCGGCACCGTGAGGTGYAGGTCGGGTAGCCGGTTGAGCAGCACGTCGACGCCGGTGTCGGTGATGGCGCGGGCGATCTCCTGTCCCGAGCACTCGTGCGGGCCCCGGCTGAACGCCAGGTGCGAGCGGTTGCCGTGCATCGGCGCGCCGAGATCCGGACGGATCTCCGGATCCGCGTTGCCTGCCGCGATGCCGAGCAGCAGCATGTCGCCCTCGCGGATCTCCTTGTCGGCGAAATGCATGTCGTGCGTGGCGAACCGCGCCGGGCAGACCAGTAGCGGCGGATCGTCCCACAGCATCTGCTCGACCGCGTCCGGCAGCGTCATGAGCCCGCCAGCGAGCGACGCGCGGAAGCGGGGGTCGGTCAGCACCATCCGCAGCGTGTTCGAGACCAGGTTCGCCGTGGCCTCGTAGCCCAGCACGATCACGAGGCGCAGGTGGTTGAGTACCTCCTCGTCGTTCAGCCCCGAGGGGTGCTGAACGAACCAGGACGCCAGGTCGTGCGCGGGGGCCCTGCGCCGCTCCTCGGTCAGCGACCGCAGGGTGCCGATGATGTACTGGTTGTGCGCGTATGCATCCTCGCCGCCGCTGACCATGCCGACGATGGCCTCGACCAGTTTCCGGCCGTACCCCTCGCTCAGGCCGACCAGCCGGCTCAGCACGAGCATCGGAAGGTAAACGGCGAACTGGGTCACCAGGTCCGCGCGGCCGTCCTCGACAAAGCCGTCGATCAGCTGGTTCGCGTAGCGCTGGACGTGCCGCCGGGTGCCGTGCCGGTCGAACCTGGTCAGGCACTCGTTGACCGCGGCGCGCAGCCGCGCATGTTCCTCGCCATCGTAGGACACGACGTCGGGACGCCATCCGATGAGCGGGAGCAGCGGGTCGTCCGCGGCGATCCTGCCCTCGTTCCAGTCCCGCCAGAGCCGGGCGTCCCGGGTGAACCGGCTCGGGGTGCGAGCGACCTCCATGTTCTCCCGGTAGCCGAGCACCAGCCAGGCCGGGACGCCACCCTCGAGTTCCACCGGGGCGATCCCGCCGTGTTCCGCGCGGAGCTTCTCGTAGACCGCGCCGGGATCGTGCTGCGCTTCCGGGCCGTAGAGCGCGGTCCGTACGGCATCCTGCGCGAAGGCCGCGTGCGCCGGACACCCCGGCGGCGGGATCGCAGCGCCTGATTCCGCGCCTGCTTCGGGAATGGGTGTTGACACACTTACTCCGTGGCGGCCGAGGCGGCCACCGGGGCCGCGGGTTGGGTGGACAGCCAGTACAGGTAGCGCATGAGGGCCAGCAGGGTGTCCCGGCTCGAGGCCCGGCTGCGCGCGTCGCACGCGACGATCGGCACGGCGGCCGGCAGATCCAACGCGGCACGGACCTCGTCCAGCGGGTGGTTCGGGGCGTCCGGGAAGACGTTGACGGCCACGATGAACGGCACGCCGCCGTCCTCGAGCCGCCCGATGACGTCGAAGCTGGCCTCGAGCCGCCGGGTGTCGACCAGCACGACCGCGCCAAGGGCTCCCTCGAACAGGCCTGTCCACAGAAACCAGAAGCGCTGCTGTCCGGGCGTGYCGAACAGGTAGAGCACCAGTTGCTCGTTGATGGTGATCCGGCCGAAGTCCATGGCCACGGTGGTCGCATCCTTCTGCTCGACCCCGCGGACGTCGTCTACCCCGATGCTGACCTCGGTCATCGTCTCCTCGGTCGTCAGCGGTCTGATCTCGCTGACGGAGCCGACCAGGGTCGTCTTGCCGACGCCGAACCCGCCGACCACGACAATCTTGACCGCGGTGGCGGCCGAGGCGGGCAGCGCGTCCTCGCGCGCCGGTCCGACGGCCAACTCAGAGCCTCTGGAGTCCATTCATCACCGCCTTGAGCAGTTCAGGATCGCCGATTCCTTCCATGCGCACCGAGGCGCGCACCTCGACGAGCGAGTCCCTGAGCAGGTCGGAGACCAGGATGGCGACCACGCTGAACGGCAGCTTGAGGTAGGCCGAGATCTCCGCCATGGACAGGGGCCAGTAACACATGCGCAGGATGGACGCGTGTTCCGGCTRCATCTCGGGCCGGCCCGCGGCCCGCGCCACCACGAGGGTGACCAGGTCGATGTCGGCCCGGCGGCCCGAGGCGCCGCGCCCGCCGGTGAGGACGTACAGGCGCTCGGGACCGCCCTGCTCCCAGGCGCAGGACGCGTCGTTGATCGGGGACGGGGTCACCCGGCCGTCCTCTCCTCCATCCGCGGCGGACTGGTGAGATGCTCACCGATACGTGCGACCAGGTTGCGCATCTGCTGTCCCATCAACCCCGCGTCCACCCCTTCGTCGGCCAGCACCGCGAGGTATGCGCGCGCGCCGGCCGCCATGAGGTAGAAGAATCCCCCGCCCACCTCGATCACCACGAGCCGCATCCGCTTGTCCCCCTGCGGGAACTCGGCGCCGACGGCGGCGGACAGGCTCTGCAGTCCGGCGCACGCGGCCGCGAGGCGGTCGGCGGTGTCCACATCCGTGTTGTACTGGGCCATGCGCAGGCCGTCCGCGGTCAGGACGATGATATGCCGGGTGCCTGGCACGCTCTCCGCAAGGTCCTTGAGCATCCAGTCCATGCTGGGCCGCAGGTGGTCCATCGGCTACTCGCTTTCCTTACTCGACGCATCGTCAGTCAAAGCGTGCTGGGTGCTCGTGCTTTCGCCGGAGACCGCGTTCTGGAACGCGGCAAGCCACAGCCCGGGCGGCGGGGGCGGGGCGGCGGGAGCGGATGCGTTACTCGACACGGGCGGGGGCGGGGCGGCGGACTGCGGCCCGCGCGGCGCGGTCAGGCTCCGCTGGCTGCCGCTCCCGTTGAGCGGGGCGGTGACGCCGCGCCTGCGCTGCGGCAGGCCGTTGTTGTTGATCTTTATGCGCTGCGGCTCCTCCGACTCCAGGGCGATGGCGGGCATCGGCGTGTTCGGGTTCGGCCGGACCGCGGCGCCCGGGCTGGCCGCGGACAGCGGCACGGCGGTGGCCAGGTCACGTGGGATGATCAGCACGGCGCGCACGCCGCCGTACGCCGAGGGCCGCAGCGAGACCTGAAAGCGGTGGGTCTGCGCGAGCCGACCGACCACGGACAGGCCGAGGCGCGGGTTCCCGCCGAGGTCAGCGAGGTCGAGGCCCGACTTGACCTCGGCGAGCACCCGCTCGGCGCGCAGCCGGGCCTCCTCGCCGAGGCCGACGCCGCCGTCTTCGATCTCGACCGCGATCCCGGACTGCACCTCGACCGCGGTCATGTGCACGCGGGTCTGCGGCGGCGAGTACCGGGTGGCGTTGTCCAGCAGCTCGGCGAGCGCGTGGATGAGCGGTTCGACGGTGGGTCCTGAGATGGCGACCTCGACCACCGAGTGCAGTTCGACGCGTTGGTAGCCGATGATCCGGGACATCGCGCCGCGCAGCACGTTGAACAGCGGCACCRGATGCTGCCACTGCCGGCCGGGGCGGGATCCGCCGAGCACGGCGAGYGAGTCGGCGAGCCGGCCGATCAGCGCGGTGCCGTGGTCGAGGCGGAGCAGGTCGTCGAAGACATCGGGGTTCCCGCCGTGCCGCTCCTCCATCTCGCGCAGATCCTGGAACTGCTGGTGCACGATGGCCTGGACGCGACGGGCGACGTTGACGAACGCGCGCTGCGAGGAGTCGCGCAGGTCCTCTTCCGCCTTGACCGCTTCGAGGACCGAGCGGACCACGTCGTCGTGCGCCTTGATGAACGCGGCGCCGAGGGCGGGCGACTGGCTCGAGCCGGACAGCGCCTCCTCGACCGAGTCGCCGCGGTGCAGCCGACTGATCGCGGCGGGCAGCACCTCGACGGCGAGGCGGCTGGTCTCGGCCTCCTGTATCTCCAGGCGGTGCATGAGTTCCTGCTCGGTGGCGGCCTGCCGACGGCGCAGATGGACGATCTCGTGCCCGCGGYGGCGGATCTCGGCGCAGGCCAGGCCGACCGTGACCGCCGCGACGAGGCCGCACACGGCAACAGCGCGCCGGGCGTGCGGGGCGACGAGAAGGATGGCGGCCACTGTACAGAGTGCGGTCAGGGCTGCCGCTACCAGAGCACTGTAGACGACGGAGAAGTCGCCTTCCGAGCCACGAGGTGACGGTCGCTTGCGCTTCATTCGCAGAACCTTGGTCTGATTGTGGGCGTGTGTCGGTGACCGACGGGGACGGGGAGAACAGTCACGGGCGCGGCCCGCGGAGAGACTCGCGCGCCGACGAGGGCCCGACGGCGATGTTCTGACTGGGCACGCGGCTACCTTGCTCAGTGTTCGCGGTTCTGATGTCTCTCCGGATAGGTCTGACGTTATATCCAGGGCTTCGGCGAGATCGCACCGCGCCGCTATCAGTGACCTTGAGTAGCCGGCCACCCTGTCTGACAGCATGAGGTAAGACAGTTCCCTGTGTCACAGCTGCATCTCGGGCTGGCTGATGGACGGGGTCAGCGTGCAGCAGGCTGCGGAGCGGGCGGGTAACAGCCCTGCCGTGATCTGGCGGACGTATGCGCGGTTGCTCGACGGAGGGGAGCAGGATGCGGTGCGTCGGCTCGCTGCCGYACGGCGGGCGGACGGCTAGAATGGGAGGCGTGAGGGCGCCTACCGGGCGTCCTTCGGCGTTTCTGTACCGTGCCTGTATCGAGCCGGAGGAAAAATGTTACGATAAGGTTAAAGTCGCAGGCTGGGAGGGCTCGCCTAGTGGCCGATGGCGGCGGTCTTGAAAACCGCTACGGGGAGTGATCCTCGTCGTGGGTTCGAATCCCACGCCCTCCGCTTTGCCAGGCTTTTTGTCGMCGGAGACAGCTGGCGACGATCAGCCTGGAACACCTGAAGATCCTTGTGGGCACGAAATGGGCACGCTGGGACGTGACCGGGGATCACAGCCACCGTCCCCGCTGCCTTCTGCCTCGCTGAGCGCAGCAGGTGGACATATAGCGTCCCTGTAATGGCTGTCGAGCGGGCCCGGCGGATGCGGGCCCGGCGGGAAATGTGGAGGGTGAGCGACGGTGTGGAGACCGTGAACCGTGACTGACCCTCCACGCTTCAGCCGCCTCACGAAGCGCACTTTGTGGGTGGGCGTGTAGGAGCGGGAATCTCTCTCCAGGAGAAGCTCGTCGCGCGGGGGCCGCAGTCGCCCGCAGGCCGAACCCTTCTGAGCGGGACTGGGCCTGCTTCGCGGGACTGGGCCTGGTCGACTCCGATCCGATGTACGGATCCTGCACCATCGGCCTCGGCGACAGGCAGGAACTGCTCATCCGGTTCCGCACCGACGGGCACGTGGCCCGCGCAGCACCATCGGGCGACTCGGAATGGAGCGGCCGGTCTCGATGAAACTGATGCGTCAGGCGGAACTGTCGGCTCGCAACGCCAGTCCGAGCTGACTGATCCGGCGTCGCTCCCGCCACCCTCGCAGCAGTGCGCCGGCACTCACGCCCGGGATCCCCTCACCGCCGGCCCTGGCGATGGCGTCCGTCCTGCGTTCGACCATAGCCAGTCTAGTGATATTACTGTGTGTCAGTAGTTATTTTTTGCCTGTCCGGCGATGTTCCAGGTGTCGCTCGGCCCGGCACGGTTGTTTCCGGCGCGGGTTCCTGCCGGCGGTCGGCCTTCGCCGATGACGACCCGTCCGGGCGGAACGCTCTGGTTCGCGAGCTCCGGAAGCGTTGCCGCAGGACAATCACCCTGAACACTCGACAGCCGGTTGCGTGACGCTTGTGCAGGTCTGCGACAGGATGGCCGGGTGCCTCCCCGTCGGTCGACATCCCCTCGCGCGATCCCGGCCGCCATCACCCCACCTCGGCGTCCACGCGCGGTTTCCGTCACACTCCGTTCCCCAGATGAACAAGCCATCCAGCAGGCGTTGCCGATCCAGGTCTCTCGTCGCCGGCAGCCCGACAAGACAGCGCATATCCCGGTCACGGCCAGTTGTGCCGGCTGCGAAGAGCGGTGGACCGATCCGGCCACGACCCATTGCGGGTCCTGCCACCAGTCCTGGCCGACGGTGCAGGGCTTCGATGAGCATCTGGTTGATTGCCCGGCTCATCCGGTGATCGCGACTCGTCGGGTCAAGCGGGAGCGTGAGCCGTCGGGCGCCAACGTGGCCTAAGTCCGTCCTCCCCCGTGACCGCGGTCTTCCTCCGCATGCGGCCGGTTTCCGCCGGACGTCTTGGTCACGGGCGATCGGCGGCCGGTAGGCGGCCGAGGTGTTTTCGAGCCGCCGTCCCGGCCGAGCCCGGATCATGACGGTGAGGCCCGGCACCGAAGGTCGGAACCACTCGGCGATTCCGTGCAACGGACCGGTGAGGCGGGCGAGAAACTGCTACGTTCCAGCGCTGGAGTACCCGTGAACGCCGCCGCACCGTGTCGATCATCCGGCCGGGAGTCCGTCCGTGCCGTGCGTCATCGGATCGCGGATCGCGGATCGCGGGCTGAGGACGGAGGAACGGATGACGGTCTGCGGATTGGTCCGGCTGGACGGGGCGGAGGTCCGGCGGGCGTCCCTGACCGCCATGCTGGCCTCATCGTCGTTTGGGCTGCCCGCCGCACGCGGTGTCCACCTCGACAGAGCATTCGGGGCGGTGACCGCCGCGGACCTGCGGGCGGACCCGACTCCGCCGATCGCGGTCGACGACGCGGGGCTCGTGGTGATCGCGGATCGTCCACCTCGCCGTCCCGAGGGAAACGAGACGGCCCGGATGCTGGYGGCCGCCTACCGCAGCGGCGGCAAGTGGGYGTTGCTCCGGTCCACCACGCGGACGGTGACGATCGTCTGGGACCCGCGGCGCGCCCAGCTGGTCCTCGTGCGACCCGCCAGTACGGCCGACGAACTGATCACCTGGTCGGACGGGCGCCTGTTTGCCTTCGGTACCGAGGCTGACCAGGTGCTGTCCGCGGAGATACTCGCTCCGCCCTCCCGGTTGGCCCGGCTCCGGCGGCTCACCGCCGGTGAGGTCCTGACGATCGCCGTGCCCGCCCGTCTCCGCCGACCCGCACCGGCGGCGCTCCGCCTGGCCGGAGTCGACTCGGACGTGTCCTGAGGCGACGTCTCCCGGCGCTCTGCGCGTGCTGCGTGGACTGCGCGTGCTACGCGGGCTTCGCGGACTTCGTGGGYCCGGTGGCCGGGCCGACCGGAGCCGCGGCGGCGGACAGCTGGCTCTCCCGCACAAGGAACGTGACCCGCCGCTCGGCGAAGAACGACAGGAACGGGATGGTGCCGGCAAGCATGATCAGGATTGTCCGGGTCGAGGACAGCCGGCAACGATTCGCCAGATCGAAGGAAGCGGCAAGGTACACCATGTACAGCACACCGTGGATCGGGCCGACGGCCGCGACGATCGTGTCGCTGCCGCCGATGTACTTCACCGGCATACCGATGCACACCAGCACGATTAGCCCTACGCCGACGATGTAGGCGATGGCCCGGTACCGCAGCAGGGACGCGCGAATCGCTGTCGCGGAGGCACGTCCTGTGGTGGCCGTACGGGTGGGGTCGGGCAATGCCGTCATCAGCGGGCTCCGTTGATGTGCTTGAGGGCGTCCCGAAGGGCGTCACGCTCGTACAGTGAGGCGAGATAGCGGTTGTAGGCGTCGAGTTCGTCRTCCTCGGCGGACTGCTCGGCGCCGCCGGTCGTCAGCATTTTGGGGCCCCTGTCGAGATCCGGTCGCCAGGGCGCCTCGGGGGCGATCCGGCCGTGGGCACCCCACCGCGGCCCGGTGGTGTCCTTGGGTGCCAGATCCTCCTTCATCATCTTCACCCACCAGTACACGACGAAGGCGGCGAAGACAGGCCACTCGACCCCGTAGAAGAGGTTTTGCAGCGATCCCTGCGGGGATTCGCCCTTCGTCAGCTGCCAGATGCCCATGCGGATGAAGAATGCGATCAAGAGGAGCGCGAGGAGATGACGCGCGATCCACGAGGGTGACAACAGCAGCCGACGCACGAGGTTGACGCTACCTCTCCCCGGCCGGTCGGCGTAGGGCGCGTGGCACCTTCCCGCGACCGGACTCACACTCGGACCGGACTCACACTCGGACCGGGGCGCCGGGTGGCGTGGGAGAGGTCGCGAGGGGCTGGCCGACCTTGGCCGGGCCGGCCAGCCCGCGTGCCGCCGTCGACGGCCGCTTGGCGACCCGTCCGCCGGGCTGGGGGGGTTAGCCGGGGAGCGAACGGGCCGAAACACCGCCGGACCTCCTGGCGCGGGGGGCCGGTATGGCGTTCATCTGTCAGTCGTCCGACGGAGGTTGATTGGTTGCCGTCGTTGTGAAGATTTTTCTTCCGCATGGTTGCCTGTGGTTCCGCATGGTCAAGTGCAGACCCCCGTAACCGGCGCAGACCCGCGCCGTCAGCGCAGGACTGCGGCCGCCAGCGTCCAACCCGATGTGCCCCCGCTGGAGATGGTGACCGACGTCGTGCCGATTCCGGCAGGCAGCCCGATGCTCACCACTCCATCGGCCGAGCCGTCGGCGATCGGTGAAGGCAGGGTCTGGGTGAAGGTCTGCGTGCCGCCGATGGAGGTGACGATGATCTGCACCCGCCCGGAACCGGATCCGAGGAGGACGTCCAGGGTGAGCGGAGACTGCGAGACGAAGACCGTCAGCCGGGCCGAGCCCTGCAGGGACAGCCGGTCGGTGTCATCCACACCGGTCGCGACCGGTGTGCCCTCCGTCCAGTCGAATCCCGAGGATGACGGCACGGACGTGCCCAGCAGGGTGCCGGTGTCGATCAGCGRCATCACGATGGCGGCCCGGTTCTGCACACCGTCCCACGAGCCCCCGAACAGCACCCAGTCGAGAGTGCCGGGGCCCGGAAGCCGTACCCGTGATCCACTGGGGAAGGGGGCGACGGTGCTGGTGTAGATCCCGCCGCCGAGGCCCGCGAACGTTCCGCCGGGCAGGGAGGATCTGCTGTCACCATGGTTCGCGGACGGTCCTGTGGACGGTCCCGCGGACGGTGACGGTGCGCCGCCGCCACCGCTCGCGGACCCCGGGTCCGCCGGGTCCGGGCCGGCGGACCTCCGTGCGGCGCTCGCATCRCTCGTCGCGTCCGGGACGGCGGCGCTGACCCCGGATGTTCCGGCGGGGCTCGACCTGGCCGGTTCCGGTGGAACCGCCGCAGTGGCCTGGGGCGACGTGACCGGCGTCCGTACGACCGGAGACGTCGTGACCAGCGTGGCGGACGGCCGCGGCTTTGCCGTGACGGTCGTTGTGGGCGGAGCCGGGGAGTTCGATCCCGACGGCCCCAGCAGGGCCAGGGCCGTCAGGGCCGTGATGCTCATGATGGCGAGTAGTGCCCCCGTGATCGTGCCGCGTCGGGCGACCGAGCGCCGCCGGGAACGGGGCCAGTGGTGGGACCGGGGGAGCCGGTCGGGGCTGGTGGACCGGCTGGATCGGCGCCGTCGGCTCGATGGGGTCTTCGCGACGGTAYGGCCCAGGCGGTGCTGCCGGGTGATGATCCGCCCATCCCCGGTCCGGGTGCCGGAGCCGATCGAACCAAGCGGTCTGAGTGGTCCGTTAGCGCTGAGTGGACCGCTCGGGCCGACAGGTCCGATCGGGCCGAGGGGGCGGATGATCGTGCTGCTCAGGGGAGCATCGACCGCCGCCGCGACACGTCCGCGGATGCGATCGGAGTCGGGGTGGTGCCGGCCCATCTCGGCGCTCAGCATGCCGCGGAGTCGGTCGGGGAACGGAAGCTCCCCCAGGCCGCCGCCATGACCGTCGCCGCCGCGGAACTCGCCGACGCGATCGGCTGACCCTCGACCATCCGCGCTCGGGCTGCTGGTTTCGCGGTCGCCTGTTCCGTGGTCGCTGATCACGCGGTCACCCGTCTCCGGAGTGGAGGGACGGCAATCGGCCGGAGGCTCGCCGCGCCGCGCTGCCGCGCCACCCTGCGCATCATGATCGAGCTCCTGGAACCCCGGGCGCCTTCTGCGTCATCTATGCCTCGCCGACTCGCTGCTGCCACCAGGGCCATAGCTTGACGCGGCCGAGGCGGGCGAACGCCGACGGGCTCGGACCCGCCGGTTTGCCGGACTGACCACTGCCCCGCCGCCGTCCCAGGCGACCCGAGCCCGACCGGGAGCCATTCATCCGGGAACTGCCCGATCGGGATGTGGCGCCGCGTGATGTGCCCGGCCGACCGGACGATACCTGTGGCCTCGCCACCTCCGCGGCACCGGCCGGCGGCAGCTCGGTGTTCTGGAGAATCCGCTCCAGTTCGGCGACTCCCTTGGCGGTCTGGCTCTTCACCGTGCCGACAGAGATACCCAGCGTGCGAGCCGTCTCGATCTCCGACAGGTCGAAGGCGTAGCGGAGCACGACACAGGCACGTTTGCCTGGCGGCAGTGTCATCAGCGCGGAGCGCAGATCCATGACCGCGGGGAGATCGGGTATCCGCGCCGACTGGTCGGCTCGCTGACCAAGGAAGAGCAGCCCGCGTCGCTCGCGGACGACCTTCCGGACCCGGTCGGCCGCCAGGTTGGCGACGATCCGCCGGACATACGCCAGTGGAAGGTCCGCGGAGCGGACCCGGTCCCAGGCGGACCAGGCGGCCGTCAGGGCGTCCGCGGTGATGTCGTCCGCGACGTCGTGATCGCCGGTCAGGAGATACGCAAACCGGCTCAGCTCGCGGTGATGTCTCTCGAAGAAGGYATGAAACTCCGCCTGGGTATGGGGATGTTCGGGCTCGTCGTCGGCCGCGACCGCTTCCACTGRCACGCTCCCCGGGCCCGTCGAGGCCGGCGCGTCCGCGGCGCCGGCCGGACAGCCGATGCTGTGGTCGTCTGTCACTGGTTGCAGAGAACCATGAGTTCAGGGCGATATGCATATGACGGTAGCGACTCGATCGGGTATGCGTCGTGGTACCTGGATGCCGAGTGGGGCGGTCACTGTTAATACGCTCGAAGCAGTGGCTTTACCCTCGGTCCGATGATGTCGGGCTGGCCACACATGGYGATGGTCCTGGCGCGCGTTGACATCGGCCACGGGGGCAAACCCGTCTCGGACCGGCCGAGGCAGCCACATTATAGGACATAGGGRCATAGGACTTGACGGCATAGGATCGGAGATGCGAGCCGATGAACCGAGATCCGGACGGGACAGCCGCGATGACGGGGCGGCGCACGGATGCGCGACGCCGGTCCAGCGGGGTGACCGGCGACCAGGCCGCGGCGAGGGACGAGCCGCCGACATGGGATGCTAGGACGATGTTTCCGCCGCGACGCCCGCCGGGTACGGCGAAATCTATGTCTGCCCTGTCTGGTCCGGCTGCCCTGTCCGCCCGGTCTGGTCTGTTTACCCGGTCTGGTCTGGTTGCCCCGTCTGTCGTGATGCCCGAGGCCGTCCGTCCCCATCGCCCGAGTCCCCCGCCCCCGCTCGATCCGGACACCCCGATCCCGGATGATCCCGGCCCGCTCCTGCCCGACGCTCCTGACCTGCCGCCGGCTCCGCACGAGCCCTCCCCGTACACCGAGCCGGTTCCCGGCGCACCCCAACCGGAGCCCGAGCCGGTCTGAGGCCCGAGCCGGCGTCCGTCCACCCCACCGGAACATCCGTACGGCCGCGGCATGAACATGCCCGCACGCCGGATGATGCCGCGGCATCGCGTGCCGAGGAGCCGTAGCGTGTGACGGATGCATGCTGTGACGGTGAAAGCGCCCGGTGGGCCCGAGGTCATGACGTGGTCGACGGTGGCGGACCCTCCTGCCCCGGGGCCGGGCGAGGTTACCCTGGAGGTGGTCGCGACGGCGGTGAACCGCGCGGACCTGCTCCAGCGGCAAGGTTTCTACCCGCCGCCGCCCGGTGCCTCTGAGATCATCGGGATGGAGTGCTCCGGGCGGGTGGCGGTTCTCGGCGCCGGCGTGGACCGGGTTGAGGTCGGGGCCGAGGTGTGCGCGCTGCTCAGTGGGGGCGGCTACGCGAGTCGGGTGAACGTGCCGGTCGGCCAGGTGCTGCCGGTCCCGGCCGGGGTCGACCTCATCACGGCGGCCGCTCTGCCCGAGGTCGCCTGCACGGTGTACTCCACGGTGTTCGGCATCGCCGGTCTGCGTGACCGCGAGGTCTTCCTCGTGCACGGCGGGGCGTCCGGCATCGGGACCTTCGCGCTCCAGGYGGTCCGCGCGCTGCGTCCGAACGCGCTGGTCGCGACCACCGCCGGCACCGCGGCCAAACTGGCCAGGGTGCGGGAGCTCGGCGCCCACATCGCGGTCTCCTACCGTGACGACGACTTCGTCGCCAGGATCCGCGAGGCCACCGACGGCCATGGGGCGGACGTCATCCTCGACAACATGGGTGCGGCGTATCTCGCCCGCAACGTCGCCGTGCTGGCCGTGGGAGGCCGTCTGGTCGTCATCGGCCTGCAGGGCGGGGTGAAAGGGGAGCTCAACCTCGGCGCCCTGCTCACCAAGCGGGCGGCGGTCCACGCCGCGTCGCTGCGCGGGCGGCCGGTCGAGGAGAAGGCCGACATCGTGACCGGTGTCCGCGGCGACTTCTGGCCGGCGATCGAGGCGGGGGCGATCCGGCCGGTCATCGATCGGGTGCTGTCGATCACCGAGGTCGCGCGGGCGCACCAGCATGTGGCTGATTTCGGACATGTCGGAAAGGTGGTACTCACGATCCCGGAATGACCCTCGATGGGTGACACCCGGCGTGACCGTGGAGGCGAAGCCAGTGCCGTGGGAGGCGGATCACGGGGCAGGATAGGGGGCATGACGGATCAACCGGAACCCCGCGTCGTGGTCGTCGGGCCTGACGGCGCGCTGCACGAGACCGCGGACTCGGGGGTACCCGACCGGCCGGTGCGGCCGCTGGCCCCGGACGGTGGCCAGGCGCCGCAGGCCGCGGAGGAGCTGGACGGCGGCAACCCCATCGCCGCGCTGGTCTCCCAGCCCGACAAGGTGATGCGCATCGGTACCATGATCAAACAGCTGCTCGAGGAGGTCCGGGCCGCCCCGCTGGACGACGCGAGCCGAGTCCGGCTGCGCGAGATCCACCGCAGTTCCATCCAGGAGCTCTCCGACGGGCTTGCCCCGGACCTGCGCTCGGAACTCGATCGGCTGTCGCTGCCGTTCGACGAGGAGCGCACGCCGTCGGACGCCGAGCTGCGAATCGCCCAGGCACAACTGGTCGGCTGGCTCGAGGGTCTGTTCCACGGCCTGCAGACCGCGCTGTTCGCCCAACAGATGGCCGCCAAGGCTCAACTCGAGGAGATGCGCCGACGGGCCCTGCCGAGCGGGCAGCAGCCCGGCAGCGAGACGTTCGGCCGCGGGGCCTACCTCTGACTGACCCGTTTTTCATTGACCCGTCCCCGAATCGACCCGTCCCCGAATCGACCCGCGATGGTGAACCGGGAGCCATGGCTGCTCGCGGTTCACCATCGATGGTTCGATGCCCCCGGCCCGGCCGGCGGTCAGTTCGCCGGGCTGACCGAGGACATGTTGAAGTCGGGGATCCGTACCGCGGGCATGCGGGTGAGCGTGAACCAGTCCGCCCATTCCCGCGCCATGGTGCGGGTGGTGGCGCCGATCTCGGCCAGGCGGCCGAGCAGGTCGACCGGTGACTCGTTGAAGCGGAAGTTGTTGACGGCCCCGGTGACCTCACCGTTCTCCACCAGGTAGACCCCGTCCCGGGTGAGGCCGGTGAGCAGGAGCACCTCGGGATCGACTTCGCGGATATACCACAGGCTGGTGAGCAGGAGCCCGCGTTTC
>NZ_MRUJ01000079.1:0-33770 GCF_002099325.1 Frankia sp. KB5
GTCGCGACCACCGCCGGCACCGCGGCCAAACTGGCCAGGGTGCGGGAGCTCGGCGCCCACATCGCGGTCTCCTACCGTGACGACGACTTCGTCGCCAGGATCCGCGAGGCCACCGACGGCCATGGGGCGGACGTCATCCTCGACAACATGGGTGCGGCGTATCTCGCCCGCAACGTCGCCGTGCTGGCCGTGGGAGGCCGTCTGGTCGTCATCGGCCTGCAGGGCGGGGTGAAAGGGGAGCTCAACCTCGGCGCCCTGCTCACCAAGCGGGCGGCGGTCCACGCCGCGTCGCTGCGCGGGCGACCGGTCGAGGAGAAGGCCGACATCGTGACCGGTGTCCGCGGCGACTTCTGGCCGGCGATCGAGGCGGGGGCGATCCGGCCGGTCATCGATCGGGTGCTGTCGATCACCGAGGTCGCGCGGGCGCACCAGCATGTGGCTGATTTCGGACATGTCGGAAAGGTGGTACTCACGATCCCGGAATGACCCTCGATGGGTGACACCCGGCGTGACCGTGGAGGCGAAGCCAGTGCCGTGGGAGGCGGATCACGGGGCAGGATAGGGGGCATGACGGATCAACCGGAACCCCGCGTCGTGGTCGTCGGGCCTGACGGCGCGCTGCACGAGACCGCGGACTCGGGGGTACCCGACCGGCCGGTGCGGCCGCTGGCCCCGGACGGTGGCCAGGCGCCGCAGGCCGCGGAGGAGCTGGACGGCGGCAACCCCATCGCCGCGCTGGTCTCCCAGCCCGACAAGGTGATGCGCATCGGTACCATGATCAAACAGCTGCTCGAGGAGGTCCGGGCCGCCCCGCTGGACGACGCGAGCCGAGTCCGGCTGCGCGAGATCCACCGCAGTTCCATCCAGGAGCTCTCCGACGGGCTTGCCCCGGACCTGCGCTCGGAACTCGATCGGCTGTCGCTGCCGTTCGACGAGGAGCGCACGCCGTCGGACGCCGAGCTGCGAATCGCCCAGGCACAACTGGTCGGCTGGCTCGAGGGTCKGTTCCACGGCCTGCAGACCGCGCTGTTCGCCCAACAGATGGCCGCCAAGGCTCAACTCGAGGAGATGCGCCGACGGGCCCTRCCGAGCGGGCAGCAGCCCGGCAGCGAGACGTTCGGCCGCGGGGCCTACCTCTGACTGACCCGTTTTTCATTGACCCGTCCCCGAATCGACCCGTCCCCGAATCGACCCGCGATGGTGAACCGGGAGCCATGGCTGCTCGCGGTTCACCATCGATGGTTCGATGCCCCCGGCCCGGCCGGCGGTCAGTTCGCCGGGCTGACCGAGGACATGTTGAAGTCGGGGATCCGTACCGCGGGCATGCGGGTGAGCGTGAACCAGTCCGCCCATTCCCGCGCCATGGTGCGGGTGGTGGCGCCGATCTCGGCCAGGCGGCCGAGCAGGTCGACCGGTGACTCGTTGAAGCGGAAGTTGTTGACGGCCCCGGTGACCTCACCGTTCTCCACCAGGGTAGACCCCGTCCCGGGTGAGGCCGGTGAGCAGGAGCACCTCGGGATCGACTTCGCGGATATACCACAGGCTGGTGAGCAGGAGCCCGCGTTTCGTCGAGGCGATCATCTCCTGCAACGACGCGGAGCCTCCGCCGTCCAGGATCAGATTGTCGATCATCGGGGTGGTCGGGACCCCGGTGGCACGGGCGGACGCGCGGGTCTCCACGAGGGCGGCGAGGGTGCCATCCGAGATCCAGTCGGTGGGCCTCAGCGCCAGTCCGTTGTCGAAGACGCTGGACATCGACGAGGAGGACTGCGCGGTCACGAAGGGGGTCGTCGCGAGTTCCGGGTCGTGCGGATCGCTGGCCAGCCGCAGTCCCGCCGGTCCGATCGCCTCRCCGAGACGCGTGCCGCCGCCGGCCCGGCTGAAGACCGTCCGGCCCTCGGCCGCGTCCCGACCGGCAGCCGTCCAGTACATGTAGATCATCAAATCCGCCACCGCGGAGGGCGRCAGCAGCGTCTCGTACCGGCCGGCCGGCAGTTCCAGCGACCGTTCGCACCAGGCCAGCCGGTCGCGCAGCGCCGCGTCGGTACCCGCGACGTCGACGTCGGTGAAGTCACGGGTCGACTGGCCGTGCCAGACCGAGCCGCCGGGAACGCCGCTCTTGGCGTTCCACTCCACGCTGCCGGTCGGCTGGCTGTACCGCAGCCGCAGCCCCGTCGACGTCCCGAGCCACGTGGTGGTCAGATTGTGCTCGGCGAAGCCGAACAACCGCCGCCCGCCCGCCCGCGCCGCGGCGAACGCCTCCGCGAGGTCCCGGGCGAAGGAGGCGAACACCGTGGTGCTGGTCCGGGCGGCCGGATCGGTGAAGGCCTCGGCCGCGTCACCCGCCGACCCCGCACCCGCCGACCCCGCACCCGCGCCGACGTCCGTCGTGTCCAGCCCGAGCAGGTCCGTGTAGTCCTCGGCATCCTCGGCGTCCCGGGCCGCGTCCTCGGCGGCGCGGACGAGTTCCGCGAGGCCGTCGGCATCGGTGGGATGCGGCAGGTTGGTGGGACGCGCGGTGGGGTGGCCGCCGGAACCGGGGGAGTCGATGGTGGAGGCCGTCCGCACCCCGAACGAGCGGCCGATGACGCTGATGACGGTGATCGACCGATCCCGGCTGGCGCCGTTGGTCGTCAACGTGTTGTTGGCCCAGCGCAGGTTCACCGCGCTGGACTCGGTGGCGATCACTACGCAGCCGTYCGCCTTCGACAGGCCCAGGGCGCGTTCGACGATCTCATGGGCGGTCTCGCGCACCGTGCTTCCTCCGTCGGCTGAGGCTGGTTGCGGTCCGGCCGGCCGGCTCATCGACCGGCCTCTCGGCGAGCATTGAGAATGTTGGTGGCGCGGAACAGAGCCGACGGGCAGCCGTGGCTGACGGCCGCGACCTGGCCGGGTTGGCCCTTGCCGCAGTTGAACGCACCGCCCAGCACGTAGGTCTCGGGGCCTCCCACGGCCTCCAGGGATCCCCAGAAGTCGGTCGTCGTCGCCTGGTAGGCGACGTCGCGGAGCTGGCCGACGATGCGACCAGCGCGGATCTCGTAAAACCGCTGGCCGGTGAACTGGAAGTTGTACCGCTGCATGTCGATCGACCAGCTCTTGTCCCCGACGACGTAGATGCCGCGGTCGACCCGGCTGATCAGCTCCTCGGTCGACGGGCCGCCGGGCGCCGGGAGCAGGGAGACGTTCGCCATCCGCTGGATCGGCACATGGGCGGGGGAGTCGGCGAACGCGCAGCCATTGGAGCGGTCGACCCCGAGCACGGCGGCATTGCGGGCCGCCATCGCCCGGTCGAGCTGATAGCCGACGAACTGGCCGTCGCGGACGATGTCGAACCGGCGGGTCTGCACGCCCTCGTCGTCGTAGCCGATGGTCGCGAGCCCGTGCAGGGCGGTGCGGTCCCCGGTGACGGTCATCGCCGGGGAGCCGTACCGCAGCGTGCCCAGCTGGTCGAGGGTGACGAAGGAGGTACCGGCGTAGGCGGCCTCGTAGCCGAGCGCCCGGTCGAGCTCGGTGGCGTGCCCGATCGACTCGTGGATCGTCAGCCACAGGTTCGACGGGTCGATGACCAGGTCGTACGGCCCTGGTTCGACTGAGGAGGCCCTGGACTTCTCGGCGAGCAGACCCGGGATCAGATCGATCTCGCTCTCCCAGTCCCAGCAGCCGGCCGCGGGGCCCGCCACCAGCCACTCCCAGCCTCGACCGACGGGCGGGGCGATCGTGCGCATCGACTCGAAGCCGCCCGCGGGATCGACCCGGGTCGCCTCGATCTGGCAGATCACCCGCACCCGTTGCTGTGTCGTCGTGGTCCCGGTCAGGTCGGCGTAGTACTTGTTCTCCATCACCGCGCTGAACCGGCCGTCGACATGGTCGACATCGTGCGCCGCGAACAGCGTCCGACACAGGCCGCCGACCCGTTCGACCCGGTCCCGGGCGTCGACCGCGAACGGATCGGTCGCGTAGGCCGAGACCCAGACCGCGTCGGTGTGGGTCGGTTCCGCGGCGAGTTCGACTGGTTCGGAGTTGAGCGGGGCGGCGACTCGGGCCATCTCGACGGCTTCGCGGGCCAGCCGCGCCGCCTCGTCCGTCGTCAGGTCGACGCCGGCGGCGAAACCCCAGGTGCCGCCGTGCACCACCCGGACAGCCAAGCCCAGCGTCGCGCCTTCATGGCGACTTTCCAGCGAGGCGTCGCGGAACGACAGCGAGGAGTCCTTGAGCCGTTCGACGCGGATGTCGGCGTGCGTCGCGCCGAGATCACGTGCGGTCTGCAGAGCCGCGTCGGCGAGTGCGGTGCGCGGCAGCGCGAGGAACTCGCCGTCGATCTCGTGAGCCGGCAGCCCGGATGAGGCCGAGTCCTGGACGAGGGGTGCCATGTCCCTATCCTGGCCCGTCTGTGCGACGGGTGTCGGGGCGGCATGCCCGGGTGTCGGGGCGGCATGCGGACGCTGTGCATGCGGACGCGCTGGGAGCGCGAGACCGGGAGGCGATGCGTGTCCGGATCCGGCCGGGCAGGTATCAACGCGGCGGTCCACCGGGAATCCCCGTCGTCGACCGGGAACCGTCCGGAGGGTATTCGTGGAGAGTATCCGGCCCGGTATGCGGCCCGATCGTGATCGGGACGGACCGGAATGCCCAGGAAGATCATCGTGGTTATGGGAAAAGCCGCTCCAGGACGATCGCGACCCCGTCCTCATCATTCGACACGGTGATCTCGTCGGCGGCGGCCAGTACTTCGGGATGGGCATTCGCGACGGCGACCGCGTATCCGGCCCAGGCGAACATCGGTAGATCGTTCGGCATATCTCCGAACGCGATGACGTCGGCGGCGACCACCCCCCGCCCGGCGGCGAGTTCAGCCAGTGCCACCGCCTTCGACACCCCCGGCCCCGCGATCTCGAGAAGGTCCGCGCTGGAGGTTGTGACGACGGCGTCCACCCCGGCGAGTTCGACGATGGCGTCGTACACTTCCGTGAACGGAGCGCCCCCCCGCCGGACAAGCAGYTTCGTCGCCGGCAGGACGCCCAGCAGCTCCGAGAACTCCGCGACGATCTCCTTGGGATCCGGCCACATCGCCTCGAAGGCGGGTTCCCGGCCGAAGCGCACGCCGCTCTCGACCGCGAACACCGCGTCGGGAACCGCGGCGCGGATCGCCGCCGCCAGCCGCAGGGCCGTGGCCGATTCCAGACAGCGCTGGCTGACCGGCTCGCCGGAGTCGAGATCGAAGACCAGCGCGCCGTTCGCGCAGATCGCGAGCCCGGAGACCTCGGTCTGGGCGACGACGCCGGCCATCACCCGACTGGGTCGTCCCGTCACGAACACCACGGTCGCCCCGGCGCGTTCCACCCGGCGCAACGCCCCGCGGGTGCGTTCGGACACCGTGCCGTCGCTGCGGATCAGCGTCCCGTCCAGGTCGGTGGCGACGATCGCGGGCGGAAGCACAGTCATCAAGTCAACCAGCAACATGGCGRCCGGTGCAGGGACTCCGGTGCAGGGACTCCGTCGCATCGGCTTGCCGGCTGGCCGCGGAGCGCGTGTCTGTGGTCGTCGTGTGCCGCTCCGCACCGCGGGCCCGCGGCGCGGAGGTTGTCCGCCCGGTGACGGGTAGCATGCCGAGCATGCTCCCTGCCGATCGGTCCGCCGTGCCATCCGTCGGCGCATCCGATTCGTCGAATGTATCCAACCTGAAAACATTCGACGAACTCTTCGTCGAGCTTGCCGAGAAATGGCGGCGTCGGACACCCGGCTCGGGAACTGTCGCCGCGCTCGATCAGGGCGTCCACCATCTGGGCAAGAAACTGGTCGAGGAGGCCGCTGAAGCGTGGATGGCGGCCGAGCACGAAGGCCGGGGAAGGGCCGCCGAGGAGATCTCCCAGTTGCTCTACTGGAGTCAGCTGCTGATGATTTCTCTAGGCCTTTCGCTGGACGACGTATACTCCCATCTGTGATCGATGTCCTGCCCTTTCTCGTAGACGCTGAGTAGTGACGATGCTTCGTATCGCGGTTCCGAACAAGGGGGCGTTGTCGGCCGCCTCCGGTCAGTTGCTCTCCGATGCCGGCTACCTCGCGCGGCGCGAGGGGAGCGAGCTGGTGATCGCCGACGTCGAGAACGACATCGAGTTCTTCTTCCTGCGCCCTCGGGATATCGCTGTCTACGTCGGGTCGGGTCGTCTCGATCTTGGCATCACCGGGCGTGATCTCCTCCTCGACAGCAGTGCCGCCGCCGAGGAGCTCGTTCCGCTTGGATACGGGTTCGCCACGTTTCGTTACGCCTCTCCGGAGGGGACGCTCGCGGACATCACGGAGCTCGCCGGCAAGCGGATCGCGACGTCGTTCCCCGCGCTGGTCCGAGCCGACCTTGCCGGCCGGGGGGTCACCCCGGGTGACATCGTGACTCTGGATGGTGCGGTCGAGACGGCGGTGCGGCTCGGTGTCGCGGACGCGGTCGCCGACGTGGTCGAGACCGGCCGTACGCTCAAGGCCGCGGGTCTGGAGCTGCTCGGCGAGCCGGTCCTGCGCTCGGAGGCCATCGTGATCGCCAAGAGAGGCGCGGACCTGTCCCCTTCGCATGAGCGTCTGCTGCGCCGGATCCAGGGGGTTCTGGTCGCCCGGCGGTACGTGATGATGGACTACGACGTTCCGACGGCCGTGCTCGACAAGGCATGCGAGATCACGCCGGGCTACGAGTCCCCGACGATCTCTCCGTTGCAGCGCGAGGACTGGGTCGCGGTGCGGGCGATGGTGCTGCGCGCCGAGGTCAACCGCATGATGGACGACCTCTGGGAGCTGGGTGCCCGGGGCATCCTCGTCTCCGGGATTCAGGCCTGCCGCCTGTAATCCCTGCCACCCGGAGCTACCTGTGCAGGATGAGCGACATGCCCTCGTTGCGGGTAGCGGTGCTGAGGAACTGGCCACGCACCGCGGATGTCACCGTGGTGGCCCCGGGCTTGCGCACACCGCGCATCGACATGCACAGGTGCTCCGCCTCGWTGACGACCATCACTCCGCGCGGGTCGAGCACCTCGACGAGGGCGTCCGCGATCTGCGAGGTCAGCCGTTCCTGGACCTGCGGACGACGGGRGTAGAGGTCGACCAGCCGGGCAAGCTTCGACAGGCCCGTGATCTGGCCCTTGCTGTTGGGGATGTAGGCGACGTGCGCCTTGCCGGAGAACACGACCAGATGATGTTCGCACAGCGATGAGAAATCGATGTCGCGGACCAGCACCATCTCGTCGTGACCCTCATCGAAGACGGTGGTCAGGACCTCGGAGGGATCCCGGCCAAGACCCTCGACGGCTTCCCGGTACGCCCGCGCGACCCGGTCCGGGGTCTTGCGAAGACCCTCGCGGTCCGGGTCCTCGCCGATCCCGATCAGTAGCTCACGAACCGCGCGTGCGACTCGGTCGTGGTCGAAGGGACGGACCTGCCGCGGCCTGCCATTGCCCGGCGCCAGGGTTGACGCAGCCGGTCCGTCGCCGTCGGGGTCCGGGATGCCGAAACCGTCCATTCCTGGGGCCTCCGCCGCGGGAGATGATTCACTTCGTCGTTCGCCCGCGGCAGTGGACGCCTCGTCGGAATAAGACGTCAACGGCGTCTCCTCTCGTCGTCGCTCGGCCAGCTTGGCGGGGCCCACGGGTTGGCGATCCTCGGCCCGTCATGGGCCGGACCCTCGCCTCCGGGGGGCGCCGGCGTGCCCTGGCCCTGGGGATAACCGTGCCCCCCGGGGCTGCCATTCCCACCCGGACCACCGACATCCGTGCCGTGCGGTACGCCCCCGCCCGGACCGGACGGGTCGACCCCGGGGCCCGAGCCCGCTGGTGCCCCCGGCACGCCGGCGGGCTGACCGTGACCGCCGGCCCTGTTGCCCCCGGTTCCGTTGCCGCCCGGTCCGCGTCCGGCGGCACCATTACCGTGGCCCGGGTCGTTCACCAGGTCGGCGACATCCGCCGTCAGCAGGCCGAGCTCGGCCGGGGTCTGCACCGGTGGCCGGTCGGAGGGGACGCGACGCCCCACCCCGGTGTAGATGCCACGCACGGGGCGTTTCTGGACCGTCGCGAAGACCTCGGCGACCTCGTCCTTGCTCAGCGTCTCGGTGTCCATCAGCCGCAACACGAGGTTGTCCAGTACGTCCCGGTAGGTCACCAGGATCTCCCAGGCCTCGTCGTGTGCGGCCTCGATCAGCCGGCGCACCTCGATGTCGATCTCACTGGCGACCTCTTCGGAGTAGTCGCGTTGGTGGCCGACCTCCTTGCCGAGGAAGACCTCGCTGTTCTCGGTGCCGAACTTGATCGCGCCGAGCTTGTCGCTCATCCCGTACTGGGTGATCATTGCTCGCGAGATCTGGGTGGCCTTCTCGATGTCGTCGCTCGCCCCCGTGGTCGGGTCGTGGAACACCAGCTCCTCGGCGGTGYGCCCGCCGAGCAGGACGGCGAGGCGGTCGAGCATCTCCGAGCGGGTCGAGAGGTACTTGTCCTCCAGGGGAAGCTGCATCGTGTACCCGAGCGCGCGCCCCCGGGGCAGGATGGTCACCTTGTGCACCGGGTCGGAGTTGGGCAGCGCGTGCGCCACGAGGGCGTGGCCGCCCTCGTGGTAAGCGATGCGCTTCTTCTCCTTGTCGCTCATCGCGCGGGTCTTGCGCTCCGGTCCCGCCATCACGCGGTCGATGGACTCCTCGAGCAGCGCCGACGAGATGAATTTCAGGTTGGAGCGGGCGGCCAGCAGGGCTGCCTCGTTCAGTACGTTGGCCAGATCGGCACCGGTGAACCCGGGGGTCCGCCGGGCGATGACCATCATGTCGGCGTCCGGGCCGATCGGCTTGCCCTTGGCGTGCACCCGCAGGATGGCCTCGCGGCCGAGCAGGTCCGGCCGATCCACGACGATCTGCCGGTCGAAGCGGCCGGGCCGCAGCAGGGCCGGGTCGAGGATGTCGGGCCGGTTCGTCGCGGCGATGAGGATGACCCCGCCCTTGACGTCGAACCCGTCCATCTCGACCAGGAGCTGGTTGAGCGTCTGCTCCCGCTCGTCGTGGCCACCGCCGAGTCCCGCTCCGCGGTGGCGGCCCACGGCGTCGATCTCGTCAACGAAGATGATGGCGGGCGCGTTGGCCTTGGCCTGTTCGAACAGGTCGCGAACCCGGCTGGCGCCGACACCGACGAACATCTCGACGAAGTCGGAACCCGAGATGGAGTAGAAGGGCACCCCGGCCTCACCCGCGACGGCCCGGGCCAGCAGCGTCTTGCCGGTTCCCGGCGGGCCGTAGAGCAGGACCCCCTTGGGAATCTTGGCTCCGATCGCCTGGAACTTGCCCGGGTTTTCGAGGAACTCCTTGATCTCCTCGAGCTCCTCGATGGCCTCGTCCGCACCGGCCACGTCGGCGAACGTCGTCTTCGGCGTGTCCTTGCTCACCAGCTTCGCCTTGGACTTGCCGAAGTTCRTGACCCGGTTACCGCCGCCCTGCATCTGGTTCATGAAAAAGAACAGCAGAAGGACGACCAGCAGTACGGGCAGCAGGTTCAGCAGGAGCGAGACCAGGATGTTTCCACGGTCGACCGAGACGTCGTAGGCGACCCGCTTGTTGCGGAGCTCGTTCGCCAGGACGACACCCTGTTCGGTGACATAGGACGACTCGAACTTCTGGCCGTCCTTCGTCTGGATCTGGATGAGCTGCTTCGAATCCTGGATCTTGGCCTTCGCCACCTGGCCTTCGTCGATCTGCTGCTGGACGAAGTTCAGGTCTCGCTTGCCGTACTCACTGGGACCCGAGAGGACGCCCGTCGTGAGAATGATCACGAACAGGACCAGGAGCAGCAGTGGCACCCAGCCGCGGAAGATTCTTCTTGGAGTCATCTGTCTGGAGCACCGGACACGAGCGCTCCACCCTCCTGACGTGTGTGCTGCCCTCGATCGGGATTCCCTTGTGCCGAGGGTACCGCCGGTGCGCGCATCTCACCGCGCGTACATCCGACCAACGGATCGGCGGCCCGCGCTGTTCCGATCGTGGCGGTCTGATGGTGTTCGGTGTTTCGCTCGTGGCGGATGCGGTGACCGAGGGCGTATCCGAGCGGGCGGAAGGCCAGCGGRCTCAGGCCGGGGCGCCCCTCTCGATCGCCGCGGGCGTGAGGGTCCCGACAAACGGCAGGGTTCGATAGTRCTCCGAGTAGTCAAGGCCGTACCCGACGACRAACGCGCCGGGAAGATCGAAGCCGACATATCGGACATCCACATCCACGGTGACAGCCTCGGGCTTACGGAAGAGCGCCAGGACCTCAAGCGAGGCGGGGCCGCGTGAGCGCAGGTTCTTCAGCAGCCAGGACAGGGTCAGCCCGGAGTCGATGATGTCCTCGACCACCAGGACGTCCCGGCCCTCGATCGACCGGTCCAGATCCTTGAGGATGCGCACCACCCCAGACGAGGAGGTTGACGACCCGTACGAGGAGACCGCCATGAACTCCATGGTCAGCGGGACCGTCAGCGCGCGGGACAGGTCCGCCATGACCATGACGGCGCCCTTGAGCACGCCCACGAGCAGGATCTCCCGGCCGGCGTAGTCGGCGTCCACCCTGGCCGCGAGCTCAACGATCTTCGCGGCGATCTCGTCCGAGCTGACCAGGACCTCGGCGATGTCGGGATGCGGGCTGTGCCGGGGGCCGTCATGGGCGCCTCCGGTGTCGGGGGTCGTCGTCGCGGTCTGACTCACCTGGTCGTCCTCCTTGATGTGTGGCGCGGTGACGGCATCCGACCGTCGGGCGGCATCCGACCGTCGGGCGGCGGGGCCGGCTGGCGGCGGTGGAGGAACCACCGGCCCGGTCAGCGTGACCCTGTTCTCCCATCGCCGGGCAAGCACGCCGGTGGGAAGCGGTACCGGCTTCTGCCCGCGCCACCGCGTCACCAGCTCCTCCACCGCCCAGATGTGCTCCGCGCGCAGCGCGGAGGCCGACGCTCCGACGTCGATGGCCGCCCGGCGCAGCAGCCGACCGCGGACCGCCGCGGTGAGCCCGGCCAGCGCGGCGACGTCGAAGGCGACCTCGCCGGTGCACGGCCGGCCACGAGCCCTGACGACCTTGCCGTAGACCTCGGCGGCCATGGCGTCCAAGGCGTCCGCGTCGGCCCGCAGCAGATCGGCACTGCGCGCCAGCGACTCGGCGATGCCCGGGCCGAGCTCCGTCTCCATCACTGGCAGGACCGTGTGACGCACCCGGGACCGGGTGAACGCTGGGTCCCGGTTCGTCGGGTCATCCCACACCTCGAGCCCCTCGGCGAGGCAAGCGGCCCTGGTGTCCGCGCGGCGGATCCCGAGCAGTGGCCGGCTAAGCAGGCCGTCGTCAGCCGACATCCCCCCGAGGGAGCGGGCGCCCGCGCCCCGCGCGAGCCTCAGCAGCACCGTCTCGGCCTGGTCGTCCAGCGTGTGGCCGAGAAGCACCGCCCGGGCGCCGAGCCGGTCGGCGGCCGCCGCGATCGCGGCCCGCCGTGCCTGTCGGGCGATCCCCTCGGAGCGAGCGGTGTGCTCGGTCAGGACCTCCACCGGATCCAGGCCGAGGGCCCGACCCTGGCGGGCGACGCGCTCCGCCCGTTCGGTCGAGCCGGTGTCCCAGCCATGATCGACCGTGACCATGCCGGCCCGCAGGGCGCGGCGGGGGGCGACGAACGCGAGGGCCGCGGCGAGCGCCAGGGAGTCCGGGCCGCCGGAGCAGGCGACCAGCACTAGTCCGCCGGGTGGCAGGTCGGTGACCGCGCGGCGAACCGCCAGCCTGACTGCCGCGACCGCGGGAGTGGGAGATCTCGACGAGAGAACCGTGCGCGGAGCCGGATCGCCCGGTCGGACGTCGCCGGCATGGCCGGTGTGGTCCTCACCGGCGATCGGTGGGGTCACAGCGTCGGCCGGAAGGCGGATGTGGAACAGCCCGGGGAGTCGGCGGCCCCGACGACCCCCGCGGCCCCGACGACCATGGTGCTCACGCCGAGATCGGCGGGCGGCTGCCCAGGACCCGTTGCATCCAGGCGGTGGGATCGACCAGCTCGGCGCGGGTCGGCAGCGCCGCCRGTGACTCCCAGACGGTGTTGAAACCCGTCACCCCGGCCTGCGCGACCACCGCACGCACGAACGCCCCGCCCTGGCGGTACTGCTGCAGCTTGAGATCGAGACCGAGGAGCCGGCGGACGAACCGGTCGATCGGCGATCCCCCGCCKCGGCGACCCTCGAACTTCGTCCGGATGTCGGCGACGGTGGGTACGATCTTCGGCCCCACCGCGTCCATCACCTGGTCGGCGTGGCCCTCCAACAACGTCATGATGGCCTGGAGGCGGTCGAGAACCGCTCGCTGGGCCGGGGTCTGCAGCGCCTCCACGACGCTCGGGCTGTCGGCCTCCCGGTCGAACACCGCCCCGCGCAGCGCGCTCATCGCCGAGYGGACGCGGTCCGCGAGGACGTCCGGATCGAGGTCCGTGGCCTCAATGAACGCGGTGATCTCGGACTCCAGGTGGGTCCGCAGCCACGGCACGGCGGTGAACTGACTGCGATGGGTCTGCTCGTGCAGGCATACCCACATCCGGAAGTCTCGCGGCACGACCCCCATGGCCGCCTCGGCGTGCGCGATGTTCGGCGCGACCAGGCTGAGGCGCCCGACCGACCCCGGCACGTCGGGCGGACCCGGATCGTCCCTCCCGGCCTGGTACTCCTCCGGCGGGAGGAAGACCTCGTACTGGCCCAGCACCTTGCCGGCCAGATAGGCCAAGGCTGTGCCGATCTGGACCCCGGTGACCCGCCGACCGACCGCCGCGGCGAGGTTGCCGCGCTGCTGTTCGGACAGTTTGCCCAGCAACGGGGAGGTCAGCACCCGCAGACCGGCGACGTTGGAGCGGACCCACTCCAGCCGGTCCACCACGGTGATGGGGGTGGCCGGCCCGGCGGGAGTGAGCCGGGTGTAGTCCTCGACGTGCCGCTCGGCCTCGACGGCCAGTCGCCGCAGCTCCGAGACGACCTCGCCGGCCTGCTCCCGCGAGATCTGCGGGCCGGGGCGAACCAGTTTCCTCGCCGTCGTCACGGCGAGTTCCCAGTCGACCAGCTCGGCGTCCACGAATCCGAGCGTACCGGGCTCGCCCGTCGTCTGGGTCCGATCATGAACCGTGCCGAGAACGGGATGGGACGCGCCGGGGCGCCGACGGTCCTGCTCAGGTCGGTGGGCGCGATGCTGCCGGTGGGATCGCCACGGTCGTCGACCGGGCCGGGGTGCATCCGCAGCCGGTGAGCGCCGCGGCGGCCCGGTCGAGGGCGGCCTTGGTGCTGCCCGCCTCCTCGGCGGGCGAGAGGAACGCGAAGAGGAGCAGCCTGCCGTCCGCGTCGACGAGCTGGCCCGCGAGGCTGCTGACGTTGTGCAGAGTGCCGGTCTTCGCCCGGACGTCACCCGCTCCGATGGCGGTGTCGCCAGTGGTGTAGCGGTCACCTAGCGTACCGGAGAACCCGGCTACCGGCAGCCCCGTGAGAATGGTGCGCAGCGCCGGCCGACCGGGGAGGACGGCGGCGCGCAGGATGGCCACAAGGGTCATGGGCATGATCAGGTTTGCGATGGACAGGCCGCTCACGTCGGCCAGTGCCATCCCTGCGACGGGGAGGCCCGCCTCGGCGAGGACGTCCCTCACCGCGCGGGTGGCGCCGGTGAACGAGGCGGGCAGGCCCCGCCGATGGGCGACGAGCCGTCCCAGGCTCTCGGCGAGATCGTTGTCTGACTGGGTGAGCATGCGTTCGACCAAGACCCGCACCGGCGGGCTGTAGACCGCCGCGACCCGTTGTGCGGCCGGGTCCGCCGGGCCGGTGGCCACCGATCCGACGGATACTCCGGCGGTCATGAGCGCCGCGGCGAAGGCCGTGGTCGCGGCGGCGGCCGGGGTGGGGCTGCGCGGTCCGACGGCTTCCGGTGCCGACCGTCCGGCGTCGACCTCCAGCGCCGAGACCGGGGCGACGYCCCCGTCGGTCACGTAGTTGTCGCGCCATCCCGGTGCCCGGTCCGGACCGACGAACAGCCCTCCATCGCCGATCACCCGAGCCGCCGAGGTGATACCCGCGGCCCGGACCTGAGCGGCGAGATCGCTCAGCCGGGCCAGAGCCGGATAGCCGCCGGGCGCGGTGGAGGCGGTCAGGGTCGGATCTCCGCCGCCGACGAGCCACAGTGTTCCGCCTGATGTGCGGGCGTTCCCGCCCGCGGGCGGGCTGTAGACCACGGTGGTCCGCAGCCGGTCGTCGGGGAAGGTGGTCAACGCGGCCGTGGCGACCGCGGTTTTCAACGTGGAGGCCGGTGCCACGGGGATGCGGGACCGGACGTCGAGGAGCACCCGACCCGACTGTGCGTCTATGACGAAGGCCGCGGGCCGCGCCAGAACGGGATCACCCAGCGGGCCGGCGAGGCGGGCCGCCACCGCCGCGGGCTGCGGGATCGGCGCGGCCGAATCGAGACCGCCGAGCACCGCAGCGCCCGCGCGGTCGGACCCGCTGCCGGCGAGTTCCGCGGCTGATCCGGTGGTGGGACCGACGGACAGGGACCCGGCGAGCAGCGCGCCGGCCAGGGCGGTGAGCCCCCCTACCCGGGCGACCGGTGCGGCTGACGTCACTCACCGACACTACGCAACCAGCGGGCGGTCGGCGACGGCGCGGCGGGTGAACCCGGATCCGTCGCCGCCGGCCTGCCCGGCGGTGTCCCGCCGCGACGGGACACCGAGGGTGCGACGGGACACCGGAGGTGTCGTGTCGGCGGGCGGCACTGGTACGAAGAAGGCCCCACCGGGCGTGTCGCCGGTGCCCAGCATGGTTTCGGTGCCCGGGAGATCCGGCGGTGGAAACGTGGTGGTGCCGGTGCGGTTCGGGTGGGAGTGGTTCGGGTGGGAGGCGGCGTCCGCGACACTAGGTGCGCCGTCGTGGGTGTGACGCCTCGTTGTGGTCACTGGGGTGGGTGGCCCGCGCCCCGGGCGGAGCACGTCCACCGCCTGGCAGAGCACGACGTACGGCACGAGCACGACGTACTGCGCCACGAGCACGACGTACGGCACGAGCACGACGTACTGCGCCACGAGCACGGTACGGCTCGAACGAGCACCATGTGACAAACGGCGATCGCTCCGGTGCGGACCGGGCGAAGACGAAGGAGACAGGGAGCGGAGTGGACCTTGAGTTCGATGTGACCATCGAGATCCCCAAGGGGCAGCGCAACAAGTACGAGATGGATCACCACACCGGCCGTATCCGGCTTGACCGGATGCTGTTCACCTCCACCCACTACCCGTCGGACTACGGGTTCATCGAGGGAACCCTCGGGCGCGACGGTGATCCGCTGGACGCCCTCGTCCTGCTGGAGGAGCCGACGTTCCCGGGCTGCCTGGTGCGGTGCCGGACGATCGGCATGTTCGAGATGACCGACGAGAAGGGGCCGGACGACAAGGTTCTCTGCGTGCCGGTGGCCGACGTCCGGCAGGAGCACCTGCGGGATCTGCGGCACCTGCCGGAGTTCGACCGGTTGGAGATCCAGCACTTCTTCGAGGTCTACAAGGACCTCGAGCCCGGTAAGTCGGTGGAGGGCGCATCCTGGGTGGACCGCAAGGAGRCTGAGCGGGAGATCCTGGCGTCCATCAAGCGGCTGCGCGAGGCGGAGGCCGCGGAGGCGGACGGGCACGACCAGGAGGCCGAACCCAGGTCGGCCTGATCCCTCCGTCCGGCTTGTGGTATCCGTGACGACCTGTCCCACGTCCCAAGCGGGGTGGGACAGGTTCAGGAACCCACGGGATGGGCCCGGGGCGGGAGCCGGCCCGCCGCCGGGCCGGACGTGCCGGCTATGACGGTTACCYGGCGCGTAATGATCGTGCGAGCGGAATCGGGGAGTGAGCCGGAGGCGGGGATTGAACCCGCGACCTATCGCTTACGAGGCGATTGCTCTGCCACTGAGCTACTCCGGCGAACGGCCAGGACCGCACTGGCCCGGGTCGAGTATGCCAGATGCGTGGGCGGGCTCGACCCGGCGGTGGTTCGGTGGCTGTTCGCGGGCCGAGATGCCCGCCGTCGCCCCGGATCCCAGCCGTCCACGGTGATGCCACCAGTGGCGGGCACGGTCTGGAATGCCTCCGTCTCAGGCTGTCATGGCGAGGGATGTGCTATGTCGTCAAAATGGCCCTGAGTCGGCAAATTATCTTCTTTATGTCACATTTAGTTAGTTTTGGGTGCTGCAACACCGTAAATCGCCACCCCCGGTCGCAGTGGTTCCGATGAGGATGCGTAGGGTTTCGCACCATGACCGGGGCCGGAGACGCTGCACCAGCAGCGACGACGCGAGGAGCCTCGCTCCTCGTCGCTGAGGACGATGAGGCATCTCGCATAGCACTTGCGCGCAGCCTGGAGAGATTCGGTTATCGGGTGCTGGAGGCCGCGGACGGCGAGGCCGCTCTTCGGCTCTTCCAGACCACCGAGATCGATCTGGTGGTGCTGGATGTCGCGATGCCCAGGATGGACGGCTTCGCCGTCCTGAGCCGCCTCCGCCAGACCAGCGAGGTTCCGGTGATCATGCTCACCGGGCGGGCCGAGGAGGTCGACCGGGTGGTCGGCCTCGAGTTGGGCGCGGACGACTACGTCGTGAAGCCCTACTCGCTGCGAGAACTGGTGGCCAGGGTGCGCGCCCGGCTTCGCCGACGGCCGGCGGAACCGCCGCCGCAGCGCACCGGGGACGGCAGCGACCCGCTCGTCTACGGAGACGTCTCCATCGACCTGCGGGCCCGCGAGGTCGCCGTCGCCGGGGAGCGCATCGATCTGACCGCGCGCGAGTACGAGCTGCTGGCCTTCCTCGCCCGGCATCCTCGGCGGGTCTTCAGCCGGGAGGAACTCCTCGAGCAGGTGTGGGGCACGCGGTTCCAGGACCCCGCCACCGTCACCGAGCACGTCCGGCGGGTACGAACCAAGGTCGAGGGTCGTCCACCGCAGCGCCGGCTGGTCACGACCCTGCGCGGGATGGGCTACCGCTTCGACCCGTGACGTCCTTCCCGCAGGGCCGTCGTTTCCCCTCCTGTCGTCGTTTCCCCTCCTGTCGTCGTTTCCCCTCCTGCCGTCGTTTCCCCGCCGGCTGTAGAGGTGCTGCCCGGGGGGGAGCATCCCGCCAAGCCACCGGGGTGGGCGGTGTCGTGGACCCGCCGGGAGGCGCAGACATCCGCGCGGTCGCACGAGGTCCGGCCCCCGCCGTCGAGAACCACGACCACCTGCTGACGCGGAACATCGTGCCGCACGACCCGGCCCGCACCGTGTGGGGTCRTCGCCCGGTCTCCGACCGCGGGCACGGCTTCGGCGAACTCCTCGTAGAGGGGATGTTCGTAACGCAGGCAGCACATCAGCCGGCCGCATGCCCCGCTGATGCGCATCGGATTGAGGGCGAGGTTCTGCTCCTTGGCCATCCGCAGGCTCACCGGCTCAAAGTCGTTGAGAAAAGTGGCGCAGCACAGGTCGCGGCCGCAGGAACCGATCCCGCCCTGGACCCGGGCGCTGTCGCGGGCGGACAGTTGCCGCAGCTGGACCCGCGCCACCAGCGTCCGGTTGAGATCCCGCACCAGTTCACGGAAGTCGACGCGGCCTTCCGCGCTGAAGTAGACCGTGTAGCCGCCGGTGGCCATCACGTGGTCAACACCGACGATCTTCATCGGCAGGTCATGCTCACGGGCCAGGCGGCGGGCCGCGACACGCGCCCGGGCGCGTCGGCGCCGGGAGACCTGCTCGCGCTGGATGTCGGACGCGTCGGCCATCCCGACGAGCACCGGCAGGTCGCCGATGTCGTCGCTGACCCACTGGGGCGCCCACATGCAGGTGGCGACCTCGGGGCCCTCCTCGGTGGGGACGAGCACCCGGTCGCCGACCCGGGGGCTGCAGGAACCAGGATCGGCATAGTAGAGCTTGCCCCGTGGGGAGAACGCCACCGCGCACATCATCGGCATCCGACCGGTCACCTCCCTGCGCCCGCCGGGTCCCGCCCGGGCGGACCTGGTCGAAGGGCATGTCCGCGTCGCGATCAGGATATGCCCGGCCTTCCGCCCAGACAGGCCATTACGCCGGTTCGTCCCCACCGAGGAGGGCCCCGAGGTCGCCACCTGCATGTGGGCGCCCCAGTGGGTCAGCGACGACATCGGCGACCTGCCGGTGCTCGTCGGGATGGCCGACGCGTCCGACATCCAGCGCGAGCAGTGGGACGAGGCCGGGATTTCTGGCCAGTGACGCCCGGGTCGCGAGGACAGCCTCCAGCCGGCGCAGTGTCTGTTCCGGAGTGCAGGCCGCGGCGTATCCGGCGGCCTCGACGCAGTGATCAGGATGAATCGCGTCGACACCGGCGCCGAGCTGTTGGACCAGGACATCCCGGTACAGCCCCGCGAGGTCCACCAGGGCCCGATCCAGCGCATCGAGGACGGTGCGGCGACCTCGGCTCTTCTGGGTCCGCTCCAGCTCCTTGAGCGCCCCCGCGGCACCCCGCACCACCATCGTCCGGCCCTTGGCCCCCGCCTTCGGGGCCCGCGCGGACCTGGACTTCCCGCCGACCGCCGTGGCACCGACGCCGAGCGCGGTTTTCAGCGCCTCGGTCTCCACCTCGTCGCGTTCCGCATTCGCGGCCTCCGCGTCGGCGTTCGCCGCGCTCACCAGATCGGCCGCCGCGGCCAGGCAGTCACCGACCCGGCCGAGCCGGGCCGGGATACGCAACACCGCCGCCCGGTTGGCCCGGACCCGCTCATCCGAGGCGAGCCGGCGCGCCAGGGCCAGATGACCCTGGGAAGCCCGCGCCGCCGTCTCGGCGACCTGCTCGTTGACTCCCTCGCGAACCAGCGCGTCGCGGACGTCCGTGGCCGAGGGCAGCCGTAGCGCGACCGTCCGGCAGCGGGAACGGATGGTGGGCAGCACGTCCTCCACGGAGGGGGCGCAGAGCAGGAACACCGCCCGATCCGCCGGCTCCTCGAGGGCCTTCAGCAGGGCGTTCGCCGCGGCCTCGGTGAGCCGGTCCGCATCGGTGATCAGCAGGATGCGCCAGCGGCCGGCCGTCGGGGCGCTGGCGGCGTCGCGTACCAGCGCGCGCACGTCCTTCACACCGAGCGAGAGCCCCTCCGGTTGCACGGTTCGCAGATCGGTGGCCGTGTCGGTGAGYACGGTGTGGCAGCCGGTGCACTCGCCGCAGCCCGGCGGCTCGTTCTCGCAGGTGAGGCTTGYGGCGAAGGCGCGCGCCGCGTCCTGGTGACCTGCCCCGGCGGGTCCGGTGAACAGCCACGAGTGCGTCATCCCGGCACGGGCGGCAGCCGGCGCGCCGCCTCCACTCGCGAGCCCGGCACTCGCGGCGGACGCCGCGGCGCTCAGCGCCGCGACCACCGCGTCCTGCCCGACAAGCGTCTCCCAGACCGTCACCGGGCCATCATCCCCGAGCCACGCCGGTCCGGAGCGCGTCGGTCAGAGCACACCGAGCAGGACGGCTGGCCGATCGATGCGGCTGGCCATGAACGAGCGGATCTCGGCGTGGATCTCCTCCGGTGACCGCGTCGCGTCTAGCGGAAGGTAACGATCGGGCTCCTTCTGCGCCAGCCGACGGAACGTGTCGCGTACCCGGCCCTGGAAGGTCAACTTCCCGGCGTCGTCCGCCTCGGCCGGGCCGTCCGGCGGCCCCGGCGGCCCCGGCGGCCCCGGCGGCGGATCAGGATACGCGGTCATCCGCGCGCGGCGCAGGACGATCTCGGCCGGCAGATCCAACAGGACCGTGACGTCGGGAAGCAGCGCGTGCGTCGCCCACTGGGYGAGGACGGACAGCTCGTCGGTGCTGAGGGCCTGGCTCACGCTCTGGAAGGCGATGAACGAGTCGACGTAACGATCGGTGATGACGATCGCTCCCCGGGCCAGCGCGGGTTCGATCACCTGCGCGACGTGTTCGGCGCGGTCCGCCGCGGTCAGCAGCGCCTCGGTCCGGGGGTGCAGCCGTACCGTCGGGTCGAGGAGCAGTTCTCGCAGGCCCGTTCCCAGCGCGGTGCCGCCGGATTCGGAGGTCACCACCACCTCCCGGCCGGAGGAGGCGAGCCACGTTCGTAGCAGCTCCACCTGTGTGCTCTTGCCGGCGCCATCGATGCCCTCGATCGCGATGAACAGGCCGGTGCGGCGGGGACGTGTGGCCGCCGGCCGCCGGCCGCGCAGCGCGTTCCACAGCTCGGGCCAGACCGCGGCTCCGGTCGGGTCGTCCATCTGCCGATAGGAGAACAGGCCGACCGCGACGGCGAGCAGACCGCCGGCGAGCAGGACCGCGGTGACGCCGTCCGCGCGGACGTTGATGTCGCCCCACAGATGGATCCTGTGCGAGCCGATGAGGCCAACCAGGCCGGGCGCGGCGGCGAGCACGAGCAGCAGGTCGATGCGGACCAGCGACTGCACCAGGGCGAAGGTGCGCCCCCGCAGCTCGTCGGAGACCTCGGCCTGGAGCAGGGTGTATCCGGTCACCCAGGCCACGCCGGCGAACGCCCCCACCGCGACCACGAGGATGCAGGCGATGACCAGGTTCGGGATGATCGCGACGATCACCAGGGTGATACCCGCCCCGGTCACGCAGACGCCGAACAGGCGGGTCCGACTGTAGTCGCCGAGCAGCTTGGGACCGGCGGCCATGCCGGCGGCGAGGCCGACGAACACCGCGCCGAAGAGCACCCCGTACGCGGAGTCRCCGCCGCCCAGGATCTCGACGTAGAGCCGGCCGAGGGCGATGACGCAGCCGGCGCCGGCGAACCCGCCCAGGATGCCCACGACGAGTCCGCGGACCAGTTTGTCCTGGCCGACGTAGCGCCATCCCTCGGTGATGGAGGCCAAGAACCCGGGCTCGGGGCCGGTCTCCGGCCGCGCGGCCCGTCCGATGCCCTTCAGTCCCCAGATCACGATTGCCGAGCCGAGGAACGTCGCCGCGTTGAAGTACAACGCGAGGTCGACCGAGGAGTCATGGAAGAACGACACGCTGGAGCCGAGCGTCCGTGAGATCGTCGCAAGCATCGTGAAGATCGTCGCGGCGATCGGGGCCGTGCCGTAGGTCATGATCAGACTGAGGGTGTTGGCGGCCGCGAGCCGCTCCTTGGGCACCAGGTGCGGGACGCTCGCGTCCTTCGCCGGCGCCCACACCAGGGTGACCGCCTCCACCAGGAACGATGCGATGAGCAGCCACTTGAGCGTCCCGATGATCGGGATCGACATGAACARCCCGAACCGCATGACGTCCGTCACGACCATGGTCAGCCGGCGGTCCAGCCTGTCGGCGAGGGCACCGGCGAGTGGGCCCAGGATCAGGGCCGGCATCAACCGGACGATCAGCAGCGAGCCGATGGCGTACGCCTGCCCGGAGAAGCTCTCCTGGAGCTGGGTCACCAGTGCGGTGGTTGCCAGCAGACCCATCCAGTCACCCAGGCTGGACAGGCTGAGCTGAATCCACATCCGGCGGAACGCGGGGATCCGCAGGACGGCCCGGATGTCGCTGTCGCCTCCGGCGGCGATGGTGGACGGCATTGGCGGCGAGGGAACCGTCGTCACCGGATGCCTGCTCGGCRAGCGGCGGACCCGCGGTCGCCGGACGGGCCAGGGTGGGCGCCGCCCGGCGTCCCGAGATCCGGCTGCATGGTCGGTGGCCACAGGGTCTCCTCCGGACGTCTCGACCGGGGTGGTGGACCTGCCGGTCACATTGGACGACTCTGCGTTACCAGATGTGGTCTCCGTGTCGCCGATGGTGAACGCCGTAACCTCGGAAACCACCCGGGGCGCGTCCGCTTCTCCAGGTTCTCCAGGGCTCCTACCGATCGGCAGCGCCATCAGTCCGTCCGGCGGGTGCCACTGGACGACGAGCTACCGGAGTCATCGGAGCCATCGGAGCCGCCGCCGTCGTCCGTCACCGTCCGGGCGGTCTTGGACCTGGCGGTGCCGGTCTTCGCGGTGCCGGTCTTCGCGGTGCCGGTCTTCGCGGTGCCGGACTTCGCGGTGCCGGACTTCGCCGTACCCGGCTTGGCCTTGGTGGTTTTCGGGCCGGTCTTGGCGGTGCCGGCTTTCGCGGTGCCCCGGGCAGGACGCTTCGTGGTGGCCGGTCCGCGGGCCCGACGGTCTGCCAGCAGCTCCGCGGCACGCTCATCGGTGATCGTTTCGACCGTGTCGCCCTTGCGCAGACTGGCGTTGGTCTCACCGTCGGTGACGTAGGGGCCGAACCGGCCCTCCCGCACCACCATCGGTTTGCCGCTGGCCGGGTCGGTCCCGAGCTCGCGCAGCGGCGGGCTCTGCGCGGCCTGGCGCCGACCGCGGGCCTTGGGCTGGGAGAGCAGCRCCAAGGCCTCGTCCAGGGTCACGGTGAACAACTGATCCTCAGATTCCAACGACCGACTTTCGGCACCCTTCTTCACGTATGGGCCATAGCGGCCATTCTGGGCGGTGACCTCCTCCCCGTCATCCCCCGCACCCAGAATGCGCGGAAGGGTGAGCAACCGCACGGCGTCGTCGAGGGTCAGCGTCTCCAACGACATGCCACGCAGCAGACTGGACGTGCGCGGCGGGTCAGTGTCGGTGGTGACGTAGGGGCCGAAGCGACCCGCCTTCGCCGTGATGGTCGCCCCCGACGCCGGGTCGATTCCCAGCATCCGGTCGCCACTGGGCGCGGCCAGCAGCCCCAGCGCTTTGTCGACGGTGAGTTCGTCCGGTGCGAGATCGTCCGGCACGCTGGCACGGCGCTCCCCGTGCTGGACGTAGGGGCCGTAGCGGCCCACCCGGACGACCAGCAGGGTGCCGTCGTCGGTCTCGCCGAGGGGGATCGAGTTCACCTCGCGGGCGTCGATCTCTCCGAGCCGCTCATTGACCAGGTGCTTCAGTCCGTCGGCGGCCGGGTCGGTGCCGTCGCCGGTTCCGAAGTAGAAGCGGGTCAGCCAGTCGGTCGAGGCGGCCGTGYCGGCGGCGATGTCGTCGAGGTCGTCCTCCATCGTCGCGGTGAACCGGTAGTCGACCAGCCGGGTGAAGTGGTCCTCCAACAGGCCGACGACGGCGAACGCGACGAAGCTCGGCACCAGGGCCGAGCCCTTCTTCCACACGTAGCCGCGGTCCTGGATGGTGCCGATGATCGAGGCGTAGGTGGACGGCCGACCGATCCCGAGCTCCTCGAGCGTCTTGACCAGGCTGGCCTCGGTGAAGCGCGCCGGCGGACTGGTGGTGTGCCCGCGGGGGGTCAGCGAGCGGGTGGTCAGTGGGTCGCCCTGCCGTACGTCCGGCAGCCGCCGCTCCCGGTCCTCCAGTTCCGCGTCTGGATCGTCGGCGCCCTCGACGTAGGCGCGCAGGAAACCGGGAAAGGTGATGACCTTCCCCGATGCCGAGAACTCGGCGTCCTCCCCAGCGGACGAGGTCGCGCCGAGCCGGATCGTGGCGCTCGTGCCGCGGGCGTCCGCCATCTGGCTGGCCACCGTCCGCTGCCAGATCAGCTCGTAGAGCCGGTAGGAGTCGACGTCGAGCTCGCCACGAACCTCACCCGGGGTCCGGAAGTGGTCCCCGGCGGGTCGGATGGCCTCGTGGGCCTCCTGCGCGTTCTTGACCTTCTTGGCGTACGTGCGGGGGCGTGCCGGCACGTACTCCGGCCCGTACAGGCTCGCCGCCTGCGCGCGGGCCGCGGTCAGGGCGGTCTTGGACAGGTTCGTCGAGTCCGTCCGCATGTAGGTGATGTAGCCGTTCTCGTACAGCCGCTGCGCCACCTGCATCGTGCGCTGGCTGGAGAAGCGCAGTTTGCGGCCGGCCTCCTGCTGCAACGTCGAGGTCATGAACGGTGGGTACGGCGAACGGCGGTAGGGCTTGGTCTCCACCGAGCGCACCGTGAATGCGGCGTCGGCGAGCCGCTCGGCCAGCGACCGGGCGGTGGCCTCGTCCAGCCGCGTCACCCCGGAGGAGACGAGCTGCCCCGTCGGGGAGAAGTCACGACCCGTCGCGATCCGGTTGCCGTTCAGGGCGATCAGGGTTGCCGGGAGCGGGGTCTTCTCGACCCCGTCGCCGCGGATGGACCCGGCGCCGGGTCCATCCGGCCCGGATCCCGGTGTGCCGTCCGCGCCCGACCACGCCTGGCGGGCGACGGTCGCCCCGAACAGGCCCTCGATGTTCCAGTACTCCGCCGAGTGGAACCGCATCCGGGCACGTTCCCGCTCCACCAGGATGCGGGTCGCCACGCTCTGGACCCGGCCCGCCGACAGCCTCGGCATGACCTTCTTCCACAGCACGGGAGAGACCTCGTAGCCGTAGAGACGGTCCAGGATGCGACGCGTTTCCTGAGCGTTGACCAGGTTCTTGTCGATATCGCGCGGATTGTCGACGGCCCGCTGGATCGCCTGGGGGGTGATCTCGTGGAACACCATCCGCTTGACCGGCACCGTCGGCTTCAGTGTCTGGAGCAGATGCCAGGCGATGGCCTCGCCCTCGCGGTCCTCGTCCGTCGCGAGGTAGAGCTCGCTGGCGTCTTTCACGAGCGCCTTGAGCTTGCTGACCTGCGGTTTCTTGTCCGGCGTCACGATGTAGAGCGGTTCGAAGTCGTTGTCGACGTCGACGCCGAGCCGAGCCCACGGCTTGCCCTTGTGCGCGGCCGGGACATCGGCGGCACTGCGCGGGAGGTCACGGATGTGCCCGATACTGGATTCGACCTGCCACCCCGGACCGAGATAGCCGGCGATCGTCTTCGCCTTCGCCGGCGATTCCACGATCACCAGGCGGTTGCCCGGGCCGGAGCCGGTGGCGCGGCTGCCGTGGGCGCCGGTGGCTCCGCCTGAGCCGTTCGCCGAATGGCCAGCCTCCGTTCGCCCGTTCGCCGTCCGGCTGGTGGCGCCGGCGGGTACGTCGGCCGATGCCTCGCTCGAGCCGGTCTCCGGCGGGAGCCCGGCCTCGGTGGGCTCGGCGACCGGTGCGGATGACCGCGCGGTCGCCCGTGTCGTCGTCTTCGTGCGCGCTGGCACTTCTCTCCTCGGTGCGACGTGCTCGTTTTAGTGCTCTGTGGGGCGAAAGCGTAGGTTGCTTCTACGGAGCGTAGGTCTCGAACATGGCGGATGTTGCGGAGGCGGAGCGCGTTACTGGATCTGGCGGGGGCGGCGCGGGTGTCCGGCGGACGGTGGTCGTGCGGGCGGCGGCCGTCGGAGTGAGAGCGGTGCCTCGCAGCACCGTACGCCGCCATTCCGTCTCGCGGATCCTCCCGTCCGGGTATGGCGACCGTAGCCCGACGCTCACCCACTRCTTCCCCGATCCGACGTGGGTGGCACGGATGGTCCGCTGGCGCATCACCCGGCCCACGGGCGGTACCCGATCCCGATTCCGAGGTTCCATCGGTTCTCGAGGTTCCATCGGTGTGAAACAGCGCCGCCGACCCGCGTGGCCTCGTGCGAGCCGCGGGGGTCGGCGGTGGCGGAGCGATGTGGGTCAGGCGTTGATCTTTTCGCTGGGAGCCGGTGTCGGTTGTGTCATATCGGGCACATCGTTGATCATTGAGCTCCGTCGTCTGGAGATGATGATCACGGCTGCGATGGCGGCGAGGGCGGCGAGGGCGACACCGATGCGCAGCCCCGTGTTCTCGTCCGCGCCCACCGAGTACTTTACGACCGTCGGAGCGATCAGCAGGCTGACCAGATTCATCACCTTGAGCAGCGGGTTGATCGAAGGGCCGGCGGTGTCCTTGAATGGATCTCCCACGGTATCGCCGATCACCGTGGCCGCGTGGACCTCCGAGCCTTTTCCGCCGTGGTGGCCGTCCTCGACCATCTTCTTCGCGTTATCCCAGGCCCCGCCGGAGTTCGCGAGGAACACGGCCATCAGCACGCCGCCGGCGATGGCGCCGCCGAGGAACGCACCGAGTGGCGGGTATCCCAGGCCGAAACCGACCGCGATTGGGGCGAGAACCGCCAGCGTTCCCGGTGTAATCAGTTCGCGGAGCGAATCGCGGGTGCAGATGTCGACGACCGCACTGTAATCCGGCTTCTCGTCGCCGGTCATGATTCCAGGCCTGGACCGGAACTGGTTGCGTACCTCCAGGACGACCCGCCCGGCCGCGCGGCCCACCGCATTGATCGCGAGCCCGGAGAACAGGAAGACCACGGACGCACCTATGGTGAGCCCGACCAGCGCGTCGGGGTAGGCGATGTTCAGGCCGCCAACGATGCCCCGACCCRCCTCGGGCAGCGCTCCGGCGTCGCGGAGAGCCGTCGTGACGGTGTCGGTGAACGAGCCGAACAGCGCCGAGGCGGCGAGCACCGCGGTGGCGATCGCGATGCCCTTCGTGATCGCCTTGGTGGTGTTGCCGAYGGCGTCGAGCGAGGTGAGGATGGCCGCACCCGCCTCGTCCATGTCGCCGGACATCTCGGCGATGCCCTGTGCGTTATCGCTCACCGGCCCGAAGGTGTCCATCGAGACGATGACACCCACCGTCGTCAGCAGACCGGTCCCCGCCAGCGCCACCGCGAACAGCGCGATCGTGACGCTGCCGGAGCCGAGCAGGTAGGCGCCAAAGATCGCGGCACCGATGAGCAGCGAAGAATAGACCGCCGACTCCAGACCCACCCCGATTCCGGCGAGGATGTTGGTGGCTGGTCCGGTGAGCGACGCCTTTGCGATGTCCCGCACCGGCCGGCGGCCGGTCTCGGTGAAATACCCGGTTAGCAGCTGAATGGCGGCGGCGAGCACGATCCCGATCAGGACCGCGCCGATCGCGATCACTCGTGGATTACCGGACTGGGTGCTTCCCTGCATCCCGGGGAAATCGGCGAAGCTCGTCGGGAGGTAGAGCAGTGAGACGGCGACGACGCCGATCGCGGACACCACCGCGGAGATGAAGAAACCCCGGTTGATGGCGGACATTCCGGTGCGGTCACCGGCCCGCGGCGACACCGCGAAGATTCCGATGACCGCGGTCACAACCCCGACCGCCGGGATGAGCAGGGGGAACACCAGGCCGCGTTCGCCGAACGCCTCGACCCCGAGAATCAGCGCCGCGACGAGCGTCACCGCATAGGATTCGAACAGGTCGGCGGCCATGCCGGCGCAGTCGCCGACGTTGTCGCCGAYGTTGTCGGCGATCGTCGCGGCGTTGCGGKGATCATCCTCGGGAATCCCCTGTTCCACCTTGCCGACCAGGTCCGCCCCGACATCGGCGGCCTTGGTGAAGATCCCTCCGCCTACTCGCATGAACATCGCGAGCAGAGCGGCGCCGAATCCGAATCCCTCCAGGACCTGGGGGGCGGTGTCCCGGAAGACGAGGACCACGGCCGCCGCCCCCAGGAGTCCGAGACCGACGGTGAACATCCCCACCACCCCCCCGGTGCGGAAGGCGATGCGGACGGCGGCTCGTTCCCCTCGGGTCATGGCGGCGGCGGCAGTGCGGGTGTTGGCCCGGGTCGCCAGCGACATCCCGACGAATCCGACCAACGCGGAGAAGATCGCACCGACCACGAAGAAGATCGACCGACCGATCTTCGCTCCAGTGTTCTCGGCTGGCAGGAGCAGCAGTACGAAGGGGATGACGACGACGAATCCCGCGAGTGTGGTGAACTGCCGTCTGAGATAGGCGGCGGCGCCCTCCTGGACCGCCCGGCCGACCTCCACCATCCTCGGGGTGCCTGGACTCGCCGCCAATACCTCACGAACCAGATAACCGGCAACAAGCAATGCGAGGGCTGCGACTATCGCCACACCGGCGACCAGGCCGAGGGCTCTGCCGCTAAGGTCAATTCCAGAGCCCTCGGCCTGTAGGGCTTGGATCGAGGACATGGCTCCTCCCGGTCTGCTCTGTGCGCCCTCCGTGAGGGTGCCGGTGCTCTCGGGCGCCCTTTCGGCGGTCGCCACGGCATCGAGACGGTCACGGCCACGCGCCGCATCCGGCGGCGCTTTGGGCGAGATCGGTCGGTTCTTCCCATTTCCAAGCATCTGACCGGTCTCACGGGGAGCACCAAGGGAATCACGGATGGTTGGATCAGCCGTCCATGAGATGCGGCGGAGTCTATCCACACGTCTGTGACGTGCGCTCGTTTTTCAGCAGCGGCGGCCCGGGTCGCGTGCTCTCGGGTACCTCTCACCGCCCCGGCGATAATCCGGAAACGGATCGATTCAGGAATATTCGGCATAAAAAGATCGCTCGTGCTGTTACTGACATGGCAGACTGGCGCCGTGGCTCCACCTCCATGTCAGGTTCCATGTGCCCCACCTTCGGAACCTGGCGCGGGGCACATGGCGGCACGGTCGGAGGCTGGAACAGTCGCCGGGCCCAGGCAGGGAGACCGGAGAGGTCCTACACCGCGGATTCGCAGGGGTCCGATGTGGCGCCGGTGTGCCAGGTCATCGCGACAACCGTACCCACGCCGTCGGGGCCACGCCTGATCTCGATCTCGTCGACGAGTCCCTCGATGAGGGCGAGTCCGAGCCCCGGTGGGAAACCAGAGTTGTCCGCCGAGGGATCGTCGTCCGCCGGTTCCGCCCAACCCGGCGGCTGAGTCGACTCGGATCCGAGTTCGAGCAGGGTGGTCGCGGTGACGAGGCCACCGTCCGGACCGGGGGCGACCTCGTCTCCGGTCCGGCCGCAGTCGGCCACCGTGATGGTGAAGGAATCGGCGCCATCGGTGAGCGCGACATGCACCGGGGCCTGCGGCGCATGCCTGCGGTTGACGCGCACCGCTCGGGTRCATGCCTCCGTCACCGCAAGTTTGATCTCGTCGGCCGCGCTGACCGGAACTCCCGCGCGCCGGCTGACCGCCRTCGCGATCATCCTGGCGGTACGAACGTGCCCGTTCAGTGCAGCGAACCGCAGCTCAACGGTGGGCATACGGCGGGCCTGCCTTTCGCGAAAGAGTGATGTCCGGCTCAGTCGCTGGCGGCAAGGGCTTCCTCGATGGAGGAGTGGATGGGGAAGACCTTGGTCAGGCCGGTGATCCGGAAAATCTTCAGGATGCGCTCCTGAGTGCAGACCAGACGCAGCGAACCCTCGTGCGCACGCACCCGCTTGAGCCSGCCGACGAGGACCCCGAGGCCCGTCGAATCGAGGAACTCGACGCCTTCCATGTCGACGACGAGGTGGTATGACYCCCCGGACACGAGATCGATGAGCTGCTCGCGAAGCTTCGGCGCGGTGTAGACGTCGATCTCGCCGCCCACCACCACGACCGTGTGGTTGCCTTCCTGGCGTGTCGTGAGGGACAGGTCCACGGATCCTCCTTGTGTGCTTCCGGCCGTCCCGTGCTTCGGGCGACCGACATCACGGCGCCATTACCCTCCCACGAGGAGGATCAATCCGGTGTGCCGCGACACAGATCGCGGGTCCGGTGTTGCGGCATCGCCGGCTGATGACGTCTGATGAAATGTATCCCCGATCTTGGCGCTCGTGTGGGGGTCGACCGACTGCATCGGCGGTTTCGGCGCAGCTGGTCCCGCGGGGACACTCCGTGGTCCGCCTGTCGTCTTGTCATCGGCCTCGCTGTCCGTAGCCACGCCGAGATGATCCCCGGCCCGGGGGCCCGGGGGCCCGAGAGGGCGATGTTCGGGGGGTTCGTCCGGCTGAGGGGCGCCGTGACCGCGTCGAGACGCATATCCTCGATCGTCGTGGGCTCGCCGGTGGATGTCGACGGCGCGGACACGGTCCTTGCCGGGCTGCGCCGCGACGTGCGACGAGCGCGGTGCATGACGCACATCGAGCGTGTCCCGGCTCGGGACGGCTGCCCGGCGCCATGGCCGGACTGGATCGATCCGGTCCTGCGGGGACGGTGGACGGCCGCCGGGATCGCGAGCCCCTGGAGCCACCAGGCGGCTGCCGCCGAGGCCGCATACGCCGGGCGCAGCGTGGTGCTGGCGACCGGCACGGCCTCGGGTAAGTCGCTTGGCTATCTGATGCCGGTGCTGTCCCGGCTGCTCGCCGAGCCCGGTGCCCGGGCACTCTACCTGGCGCCCACGAAGGCGCTGGCCCACGACCAGCTCAGAGCCGTGCGGTCGCTGCGGCTCACCGGTATCCGGGCCGCCGCGTTCGACGGGGACACGCCGGCGGCCGAACGGGACTGGGTCCGGGCGCATGCCGGCCTGGTCCTGACCAACCCCGACATGCTCCACCGTGGCATCCTGCCCTTCCACCGGCGGTGGACCCAGTTCCTGCGCGGCCTGCGTTACGTCGTCGTCGACGAGTGCCACGGCTACCGAGGGGTGTTCGGCGCACACGTGGCCGCGGTGATCCGCCGGCTGCGGCGGATCTGCGCGCGCTACGGGACCGATCCGGTGTTCCTGCTCGCGTCCGCGACCGTCRCCGATCCCGGGGTCTCGGCCGCACGGCTCACCGGCGTGGAGGTCGAGGTGGTCGACGTTGACGGATCTCCGCGGGGGCCACTGGACTTCGTGCTCTACGAACCTCCGCTGCTCACGACCGGGCAGAGCTCGCCGGACCGGGAGGACCCGACCTCCGCGCCCGGCCCGGGCGAGAACGGCGCCCCCGTCCGCCGGTCGGTGACCGCCGAGTCCGCGGACCTGCTGACGGACCTCGTCGCGGACGGTGTGCGCACCCTGGTCTTTGTCCGCTCGCGACGGGCCGCCGAGGTGGTGGCGGTGACCGCCCGCCGCGAACTCGGTCGGATCGCCGCAGACCTCGCCGACCGGGTGGCGGCGTATCGGGCCGGCTACCTGCCGGAGGAGCGACGGGCCCTGGAGGAGGATCTCCGCTCGGGCGCCCTGCTCGGGGCGGCCGCGACGTCGGCACTCGAGCTCGGGGTGGACATCAGCGGGCTGGACGCCACCGTCACCGCCGGTTTTCCCGGCACGCTCGCCTCGCTCTGGCAGCAGGCCGGACGCGCCGGGCGGGATGGCCGGCGATCGCTGGCCGTGCTGGTCGCCCGGGACGATCCGCTTGACACCTACCTGGTGCATCATCCCGAAGCCGTCTTCGGACGGCCGGTGGAGGCCAGCGTCTTCGACCCCGACAATCCCTACGTGCTCGCTCCGCACCTGGAGTGCGCCGCGGCCGAGCTGGCGCTGACCGAGGCGGATMTGGCGTTGTTCGGACCGACCGCTGCGTTCGCCGTCAACGACCTGGTCCGCCGAGGCCGGCTGCGCCGCCGGCCCACGGGCTGGTTCTGGACGCAACGGGCCCGGCCGGATGTGGACATCCGAGGGGCGGGAGGACCACCGGTTCRCATCGTCGAAGCGCGGACCGGTCGGCTTCTGGGCACCGTGGACGCCGCGACCTCGCACACGACGGTGCACGCTGGCGCGGTCTATCTCCACCAGGGATCGAGCTTCGTGGTCGAGGACCTCGACCTCGAGGAATCCGTCGCGTTCGTATGYGAGTCGGCGCCGGAATGGACGACCACCGCGCGTGACCACACCGACATCAGGGTGGTGGAGTCGTCGCGATCCCGGGTGCTGCCCGACGTGGAGGTGCACCTCGGCGTGGTCGAGGTCACCAGCCAGGTCGTCGGATACCAGCGGCGGCTGATCGCGACGGGCGAGGTACTCGGGCAGGAGCCTCTCGATCTGCCGCCGCGTCAGCTGCGGACCCGGGCCGTCTGGTACACGCTGTCCGACGACCTGCTTGCCCGAGCCGCGATCGAGCCTGCGGATGTCCCCGGTGCCGTCCACGCCGCCGAACACGCGGCGATCGGTCTGCTCCCGCTGTTCGCGACCTGTGACCGTTGGGATATCGGCGGTGTCTCGACCGCGCTCCATCCGGACACCGAACGCACCAGCGTCTTCGTCTACGACGGACACGCCGGCGGGGCGGGTTTCGCTGAACGGGGATTCCTCCGAATCGGTGCCTGGCTGGCTGCGACCCGGGACGCGATCGAAGCGTGTGAGTGCCCGGCGGGCTGCCCGTCGTGCGTCCAGTCGCCCAAATGCGGAAATGGCAATGAGCCGCTCGACAAGGYGGCTGCCTGGCGGCTCCTCGCCGCGGTGACCGCCATGATCGGCTAGCCCCGTGACCACTTCGCCGCGGCGTGGTTCCCCCGCGACCGGACCCGGGTATGTCGACCAGATCGGCTTTTCTCCGTCGTTTATACCAACGTCCATGGTTCTGGAGGTCTCGGTGGTAACCGTCGGTGTCGTGCTGTTGCTGGTGGCTGGAGTTCTCACCGCGGATCTCGTGTTGGAGAACAGCGGTCACACCGAAGTCCTGATCATGGGACAGATACTCTCGTTCGACACCTGGGGCCTGTTCGTCCTCGGCCTGGCCACGGGAGTGCTGGTAGCGGCCGGCGTGCAGCTCTTCCTGCAGGGCCTCGCGCGGGATCGCCGCCGCCACCGGATGGAACGCCAGCGCGCCCGGGAGATGGAGGCGCTGGTGCGTTCCGCGCCGGCCGCGCCGGCCGCTCCGCCCGCGCCCGCCACCGGCGGCCCCCGGTCCGTCGAAGCCGCCACCGGCGGGGCGCGAACCCGGACGGCCCCGCCCGAGGCGCGCCCGGCGGCCGCTCCGATGCCCGCGGCCGTCCCCACCGCGGCGTCCTCGGGCCAGATCATCACCCATCCCCACCGGGGCGACCGGATCGTCGCCCGCGTCGCTGATCTGCGGCGCCGTGACAGTGGCGGTGATGCGGCGAGCGGCGCCGCCCAACCTCGCGAGGGCGTCCGTTCCGGAACCGGGTCGTCCACGCCGACCGGGAAGTAGACACCCTCCGCTCCTCCCCACGGCCCGGCACGGGCGCGGGCGGACAGCTCCGGGAGCGGGCCGAGTACCGCCGGTAGGCGCGCGAGGACCGTCACCTCGACGGCGTTGCCGTCGACCCGGCAGGCTGCCAGCCGCGCCCCGTTGGCTGCGCTGACCTCGTCGGCCCGCGCGCACACCGTCCGCTGGTCGGCGGGCGGCATCGCAGCGGCCGCGAGGGCGGCGAGATCCGCCGCTCCAGCGGCCCGCTGCCGGACCGCGCTGATCACCGTCACGGTGAACGCGACGCTCACCAGCGAGAGCAGCGCGAACAGGACGGCCAGCAGCCATACCGTCGCGGACCCCGCATCGGGGGCCGCGACGGACGGCGCTACCCCCGGCTTGACGGTCGGCAGCGTCCTCAGCCGGCGCGCCCCGCTCACGGCACCATCCGGGCCGGGCATCCGGTGGGGGCATCGGACGGAAGATCGACCGTCGCCTCGACGGGGGTGACGGCCCGCGCCGCCACCTCGATGCCGGGAACCAGCCGGCTGACGCCGATGCCACCGACGTGCACCGACACCTGTACCTCGAGCCGACCCGCGCCGCGGTGCAGCGTCACGGTGGAGCCGACGGGTGCCGCCTGGATCACCATGGTGTGCACGGCCGAATCCGGCTCCCCCCTGGCGGCCAGGCGGGCGCCGATGCGTGCCGCGTCGGCGCATCGGGTCTGGGCCGCGACGGCACCGAGCATCCAGGCAGCCAGGAAGAAGACGACGAACAGTGAGGGCAGGCCAATCGCGAGCTCGGCGGTGGCCTGGCCGCGGTCCGACCCGCGGACGGATCTYCCACGTCGGTGGGTCACCGGCCGCGGCGGCCGCTGGGAGGAGCGCACAGGCATCACGGCCGCGCTCAGAACGCCACGGTCAGCGCGCGCTGCACCACCGAGGAGACCAGCGACCGGGTCGCGGAGCTCGATACCACCGCGTAGAGGACGCCGGCGAACGCCACGGCCGCAAGCGTGCCGACCGCGTACTCGGCGGTGGACATGCCGTGGTCGCGGGCCTGGACGGCTGGGCGCCACACGCTGAGAAGCCGCCGGGACACCGGCCATCGCGACAGGCGTCGGCACGAGGAGCGGGCTGCCAGGAACATGAGCCTTTCCGCGCAACGATC
>NZ_MRUJ01000009.1:0-2038 GCF_002099325.1 Frankia sp. KB5
TCCTCGTCGAACTCGTCCACGTCGACCTCGCCCATGGTGGCGAGATCCACTCCCGACGCCTTGAGCCTGGTCACGGGTCGGGCGCCGCTGTAGCGCGCGGCGGGGTCGGCGGCGGTGACAACGTCGGCCACCACCCGGACCTGGTCCCACGCCGGCGCCACCAGCCCCTGCACCGTCCCGTCGTGCTGCGCGCAGTCACCGACCGCGAACACGGCCGGATCGGCGGGGGAGCGCATCTGATCGTCCACCACGATCCCGGCTTCGACCGGCAGGCCGGCCGCCGCGGCGAGGTCGGTCACCGCCACGACGCCGGTCGAGACCACCAGCAGATCGGCGTCGAGCACCTCGTCGCCGGCCAGCTCCACGCCGGCGAGCCGCTCGTCGCCATGGATCCGGACGACCCTGGCCTCGAGCCGGGACCGCACCCCGAGCCCGGCCAGCGTCCGGACCAGCACCTGTCCGGCCCGCCGGTCGAGCTGGCGGTTCATCAGGTGACCCGCAGCGTGCAGGACCGTCGTGTCCAGACCGCGGCGGACCAGGCCGCGGGCCGCCTCCAGGCCGAGTAGGCCGCCGCCGAGTACCACCGCGCGGGTGGCCCGTTCGGACTGGGTGAGGATGTGCCGGCAGTCGTCGAGGGTGCGGAACGCCGCCACTCCGGGTAGCAGCGTCCCATCCGGTCGGGTCAGTCCCTCGATTGGTGGCAGCCACGCCCGGCTCCCGGTGGCGAGGATGAGTACGTCGTAGGCGACGACGCTGCCGTCGTCGGCCGTGACGGTGCGACGCGTACGGTCGATGTGGTGCGCCACCACGCCGGCCCGGACGTCGACCAGGGCGCGCGGGGGCGTGCCGTCACCGCTGTCGCCGGACGCCGCATGGTCGACCAGGGTGATGTCGGCCAGATCCGCCTTTCCTGCCAGGACGTTCGACAGCAGGATGCGGTTGTAGGCGGGATGCGGCTCCTCCCCGAACACGGTGATGATCAGGTTGGGATCTCGGGAACGAAGCTCGCTGATCATCCGGGAGCCCGCCATCCCATGYCCCACGATGACTACGCGGCGCGGCCCGGAGGCCCCTGTGGAGTCCGACGCGGGCGCGGCGTCGTGCATCATGGTTCGGGGTCTTGCGGTCATCACCCTTGGTGCCTTCCGCTCGGTTGGCTGCGGCCCGTCAACATGGCTCGGACGGGTTCGGCAGCCCCGACCGTCGCGGTGGGGACGGACCCGGTGGCATGCCGATCGTCGTCCGGGTTGTCGTCCGGGTCGTCGATCGGCTCGACCGCGACCGCGCACACCTTGAACTCGGGCATCCGGGACGTCGGGTCGAGCGCGTCGTTGGTCAGGGAGTTCGCCCGTCCGGCCCCGGCCCAGTGGAAGGGCAGGAAGACGGTGTCGAATCGGAGGGTGTCGGTCAGCCTCGCCGGCACCTCGCAGGTGCCTCGTCGGCTCGTGACCCGCACCGGCGCCCCCTCAGCGATCCCGAGCCGTTCGGCGAGGTCGGGATGGATCTCGACGAAGGGTTCCGGCGCGGCGTCAACGAGGGGTCCGATCCGGCGGGTCTGCGCACCGCTCTGGTAATGAGCCAGCACCCGCCCGGTGGTCAGGTAGTAGGGGTACTCGGGGTCGATGTCCTCCGCCACCGGACGGTGCTCGACCGGCACGAGCCGGGCCCGTCCGTCCGGGGTGGCGAAGCGATCCAGGAACATCCGGGGGGTGCCCGGGTGCGTCTCGTCCGGGCAGGGCCAGAACACCCCGTCCGATGCGGTGATCCGCTCGTAGCTGATGCCCGCGTAGTCGGCGATCCCTCCGGCGCTGGCCCGGCGCAGCTCGTCGAAGACCGCCCGTGGTTCGCCGGGAAAGCGCTCGGCGTGGCCGAGTCGGGCGGCGAGCGCCGCGATGATCTCCAGGTCGGTGCGTACCCCGGCCGGAGGAGGCCGCAGCCGTTCCCGCCGCAGTACCCGACCCTCCAGGTTGGTCATCGTCCCCTCCTCCTCCGCCCACTGGGCGGTCGGCAGGACGATGTCGGCCATGGCCGCCGTCTC
>NZ_MRUJ01000080.1:0-1507 GCF_002099325.1 Frankia sp. KB5
CCGCGTTCACCGCCCGCGGCCTGCACGTCTCCCCGCACAAGGTCGGCCCGGACTACATCGATCCCAGCTACCACGCGCTGGCCTGCGGCCGGCCGGGCCGCAACCTCGACGCGGTGCTCTGCGGCGCGGCGCGCATCGCCGCGCTGTTCGCCCACGGGGCCCGCGGCGCGGACCTCGCCGTCGTCGAAGGGGTGATGGGCCTGTTCGACGGGGTGGCCCGTCCCGGTCCCGGTGAGCAGGCCGACCATGCCTCCACCGCGCACGTCGCCCGGCTGCTCGACGCCCCCGTCGTGCTCGTCGTCGACGTCTCCGGCGCCGCCCGCTCGATCGCCGCGCTCGTCGCCGGGTTCCGCGGATTCGACCGGCGGATCCGCCTGGCCGGGGTGATCCTCAACCGGGTCGGTTCCCCCCATCACCGCGACCTGCTCACCGAGGCACTCGACGACATCGCCGTGCCCGTGCTCGGCGCGCTGCCGCGGGAACAGGCCGTCCACACCCCCTCGCGGCATCTCGGTCTGGTGCCGGCGGCGGAACGCAGACCCGCCGCCGTCGCCGCCGTCGACCGGCTCGGCGCGCTGGTCGGATCCGCCTGCGACCTCGACGCCCTGCTGCGGGTGGCACGCACCGCGCCGCCGTTGCGCGTCGCACGTTGGGAGCCGGCCACCGTGCTCGCCGCGGCCGGACCGGCAGCGGTCACCACAGCGGACCCGGCGATGCCCGCGATGCCCGACCGGCCCCCGCGGGTCGCGGTCGCCGGGGGAGCCGCGTTCACCTTCGGCTACCCCGAACACATCGAGCTGCTCACCGCCGCGGGCGCCGACGTCGTCCCCGTCGACCCGCTGCGCGACGAGACGCTGCCACCGGGAACCGACGCCCTGATCATCGGCGGTGGTTTCCCCGAGGAGCACGTCGCCGCGCTCGCCGACAACGCCCGGTTACGCGCCGAGGTCGCCGCGTTCGCCGCCCGCGGCGGGCCGGTCGCCGCCGAGTGCGCCGGACTGCTCTACCTGGCCCGCACCCTGGACGGCGCGCCGATGTGCGGGGTTCTCGACGTGGAGGCGGTGATGGGCCCGCGGCTCACCCTCGGCTACCGCAGCGCGATCGCCGCCGCGGACAGCCCCCTGGCGGCGGCCGGGACCACCGTGCACGCCCACGAGTTCCACCGTACGGTCCTACGGCCCCCACCCGGCCGGGCGCCGTGCGACCCACGGTCGCCGTCCCCCGCCCACGGCGCCGCAGGCCCGCCCCCCGGGTCGTCGTGGGTGGCGGCGTGGTGGCTGCCGGTACCCGAAACCGCGCCCCGACCCGCACCGGGACGCGTGGCGGGTGGTGGCCGGCGCGGCGGGCAGCAGGCGGCGTCGCCGTGGATGTCCGAGGGGTTCGTGTACCGCCGGGTGCACGCCTCCTACCTGCATCTGCACTGGGCTGGACGGCCCGGCGCCGCCACCCGCCTGCTCGCCGCCGCCCGCGCGGCCCGCCGGGAGGACGGCCGGGACACCGCCGGCGC